>NZ_SLWB01000005.1 GCF_004340205.1 Acetobacteroides hydrogenigenes | reverse complement strand
CGCTCCCGTTCCCTTCCGTGCCACTCTTCAGCAGCGCCGCTGTTCCCGATTGCGGATGCAAAAGTACGCCCTTTTTCCGAACCTGCAAGCCCTACACCATACTTTACCGCGTTAACGAACGTTGCACGCCTTAGGAAGAGGGCGTTGGAGGGGAAAGTTTTTTTGGGGAAAGAACCATTAAGCCATCAGAAGAAGAATCTAACCAGCACAATTCTCCCCAAAAGAAACACATTCGGCATGCCGAATGCAGAGCGAGCGGAACAAACAGTTTGTTTATTCCGCTCTCTCAATTGAAAAATATATCGCTTATCAAAAATCTACCGCGCTATGCCAACCTCAATAATGGTGTCTATATCATCGAGGGAAATGCCTGCTAGATTTAGCAAATATCCTCCTTTCGTCTTTTTATAGACAACTTTAGATTGTGAGGAACCAAACAGGTTCATTGATTTTACCTTATAAGGAATATCTAAAAGAATCTCATTGTCCGGTTTCTTTAGCATATGGATATATAGCTTATTCCCTTTTTCAGTAACGCATCCCCATTCCTGAGGCCTAATAAAACCACCCTTCGTTCCATAAATTGTAGCTCCATATACATTTATCCACTGCCCTACTTCTGCCAATCGATCCACAAACTCTTGTTGAATTTCACCGTTAGGCATTGGTCCTACATTTAGTAGAAGATTTGATCCGTACCCAGCAGCACGCACTAAATAATGAATAAGGTCCTTTTCTGACTTATATGTTCGATCTGTAATATTAAATCCCCACGAACCATTTATAGTTTCACAGGTTTCCAAAGGAAGATCAGACACATGTTGCCCACTTAATCCCTGCTTGTTTTCACCGGGCAAGTCCCTCTCAAACATCTGAAAATCTTCACCCGGTATAGGTGATAGATGGTGGTTATTTCCTATCAAACAAGTAGGTTGCAGTTTGTGTATTAAAGTGTAAATTTCGTTGTATTTCCAATCTACTTTAGATTTAAGGGTTTTGTCGTTGTCGTTATCAAGCTGATCCCAATGCCCATCAAACCAAATTCCTCCAATTTCGCCATACTGAGTAAGCAGTTCGGTTAGCTGCGCCTTCATGAAGCCTATGTAGCTATCCCAGTTGCTTTTCTCTGTTCTACCCGTATTCTTTCCTGTCCTACCAGTTTCCCATTGGTAGTCGGAACGCGACCAATCGAGAAGAGAGTAATATAAGAAAAGCGTTATCCCCTGCTTATGGCATTCATCAGCAATCTCCTTTACTACATCACGCTTAAAAGGAGTATTCATGATGTTAAAATCGGATTGCTTTGTTGCCCAAAGGCTAAAACCATCGTGATGTCGAGTTATTAATGTGATGTACTTCATCCCCGCATTTTTTGCAGTAGACACCCACTTTGCAGCATCAAAATCTATGGGATTAAAGAACTTTCTCAATTTTTGGTAATCCTGATGGTGTATGTTCCTATTGTTCATAACCCATTCCCCAGCTCCTAAGATAGAAGATGGTCCCCAATGAACGAACATGCCAAACCGAGCGCTATCAAACCAAGTTCTGGCTTTCATATTTTCAGGAGTAGGCGTGTAAGTTTGAGCATGGCTTCCTATCCCGACAAGAAGTGATGCTAGTAACAAAAACAGTCTCATTGCTTTTAAAATTTTGCTTTAGATATGTGATTAACCATATTCGTCTGTCAGGGCGAACACCTAAAGATGAAAGCCGCAGCCCAACAAATAGCACCTAAAGATAGGGGAAAAACAAAATACGATTTATATAGCTGCCTATTTTCTTTTGAACTTTGATCAATAAGTTAGAAGGTACAAATTATCAGACTGGCTTGCGGATAAGCAATGAGATGAGTGTAATCGGTGAATCAGTTTTAATCTGGGAATTCTTGATCGAGATAAATTATAAAAGATATAAAAAAAAACGCCTACAACTACTTGTAAGCGCTTTTTTGCTCGTGGGCCCAGCAGGGCTTGAACCTGCGACCCCCTGATTATGAGTCAGGTGCTACTAACCAACTGAGCTATAGGCCCCGATAATCTTGTTTTGATTTCGTTGTGCAAACTTACATCTTTGCAGAGAATTTACAAAATGTATTCCTCAATTTTTATGGATTTTTCTACCACAAAACCTGTAAATCCTAAGATTCTCAAAAATATAATCTTTGATTTTGGAGGTGTAATCATCAATATCGATTACAGATTAACCGCACGTGCATTCGAAAAGTTAGGTGTTGACAACTTTGAAAACCTCTTTAGCCAGAAAGCCCAATCGCATCTATTCGACAAGTTGGAAACGGGGAAAATAGCCCTTCCTGATTTTCGTAACGAGCTGCGCGACATCATCAATCTCAACCTCTCCGATGAACAAATTGATGCAGGTTGGAATGCCATGCTGCTCGACTACCCCAAGCATAGGCTGGACTTTCTTCGTAATATCCAGCAACATTACCGAACCTTTTTGCTTAGCAATACGAACCAAATACACAAGGATTGCTACTACCGATCATTACACAATGAGCATAGCTTTAACAACCTTGATGTCCTATTCGAAAAACTCTACTTCTCGCACGAAGTAGGCCTACGCAAACCTGATCCTGCAATTTATAAACTCGTTCTAGATCAGAATAGGCTAAAGCCAGAGGAAACCCTGTTTATAGATGATAGCCTACAAAACCTTGCGACTCCCCAGTCATTAGGCATACAAGTGTACCATCTTGCCAATGGCGAAGACATCGTCGATTTTGCAAAAAACACATTGAATTTTACTGGAATAGAATAACAAAAACCGAATAGTAAAGCAATTCTGCAATTAGCACTATATAACCCCCAATTGTTTCATAGAGTTGCATATTAAAAAAGCGAATTCTATTTTTGGGGAATTTTGAAAAAAGAGGTATAACAAATGAGTTCGAAATTTCCTGAGTACAAAGGCTTAGACCTTTCGCAAGTTAACAAGGACGTTCTAAAAACGTGGGAGCAAGACGATACTTTTAAGCAAAGTATTGAAACCAGAGCAGGCCATCCATCATTCGTATTCTACGAAGGGCCACCATCTGCTAACGGAATGCCCGGCATTCACCACGTAATGGCACGTACCATTAAGGACTCATTTTGCCGCTACAAAACTCAAAAGGGATATCTTGTTCACCGCAAGGCGGGATGGGACACCCACGGTCTTCCGGTAGAGCTTGGCGTAGAAAAGATGCTTGGCATCACCAAGGATGATATCGGCAAATCTATCACTGTAGAGGAGTACAACAACACCTGCCGCAAGGAGGTAATGAAGTACACCGATGCTTGGCAAGATCTTACCCATAAGATGGGCTACTGGGTAAACATGGAAGATCCATACATTACCTACGACAACCGCTACATCGAAACCCTTTGGTACCTACTTAAGGAACTGCACAAAAAGGGACTTCTATACAAGGGTTACACCATTCAGCCCTACTCGCCCGCTGCAGGTACTGGTCTTAGTACACACGAGCTTAACCAGCCTGGTTGCTACCGCGATGTGAAGGATACCACCATCGTAGCCCAGTTTAAAGTTGTAAACAACGAAAAATCAGCCTTCCTTTTCGAGGGTGTTGATGCCGATGTTTACTTTATGGCATGGACCACTACCCCTTGGACCTTACCTTCAAACACCGCACTCGCTGTTGGCGAGAAAATCGACTACGTTTCGGTTCGCACCTTTAACCCATACACTGGAATTCCTGTGGTATTGGTTTTGGCGAAACCGCTATTCAGCAAGTATTTTTCTGAAAAGAATAAGGATTTAGCGCTAGCAGATTATAAAGTTGGCGACAAGAATATCCCCTACGTAATTCTAAAGGAATTCAAGGGAAAAGATATTGAAGGACTGCGCTACGAGCAGCTAATGCCCTACCATCAACCAGAAGATGGCGATGCCTTCCGCGTACTCTGCGGCGACTTCGTATCGACCGAAGATGGTACCGGTATCGTACACATTGCACCTAGCTTTGGTGCCGACGACTTCCGTGTGGCTAAGCAAAACGGTATCGGCTCGCTTACCTTGGTTGACAAGTCGGGTAAGTTTATCGATGGCTGCGAAGAGTTCAGCGGCCGCTACGTTAAGAACGAGTACGACCCCAACTACGTAGAGGGAACCGACTCGGTTGACGTTGACATCGCCGTTAAGCTGAAGGCCGATAACAAGGCATTCAAGATCGAGAAGTACGAGCACAGCTACCCACACTGCTGGCGTACCGACAAGCCTGTACTTTACTACCCGCTCGACTCTTGGTTCATCAAGACTACCGCCATCCGCGAAAAGATGCTGGAGCTGAACGACACCATCAACTGGAAACCAGCATCGACTGGAACCGGACGTTTTGGCAAGTGGCTCGAGAACTTGGTAGACTGGAACCTATCGCGCTCGCGCTACTGGGGAACTCCGCTACCCGTTTGGGCTAACGAGGACTACAGCGAGATTAAGTGCATCGGTTCGGTAGCCGAGCTAAAGGAAGAAATCGAGAAGTCGATTGCAGCTGGCTTCATGACCGAGAATCCATTTAAGGACTATAAAGAAGGCGATGTGACGAAGGAGAACTACGACTCGTTCGACCTACACCGTCCACACGTAGATAACATAGTGCTTGTATCGAGCAAGGGAGAGATGATGGCCCGCGAAACCGACCTTATCGACGTTTGGTTCGATTCGGGTGCCATGCCATATGCTCAGGTTCACTACCCATTTGCCATCAGCAAGGAAGAATTCGAGAAGGTTTACCCTGCCGACTTCATTGCCGAGGGGGTAGACCAAACCCGCGGTTGGTTCTTCACCCTACACGCCATCGCTTCGATGCTATTCGACAGCGTATCGTTCAAGAACGTTATCTCGAACGGTTTGGTGCTCGACAAGAACGGCAACAAGATGAGCAAGCGCCTTGGCAATGCCGTTGAGCCATTCCAGGTAATCGAAGATCTTGGTTCCGACCCGCTACGCTGGTACATGGTAACCAACTCGTCGCCTTGGGATAACCTTAAGTTCGACATCGCCGGAGTTGAGGAGGTGAAGCGTAAGTTCTTCGGAACGCTTTACAACACCTACTCGTTCTTTGCGCTATACGCCAACGTCGATGGATTTACCTTCGAGGAGGCAGAAATACCCGTTGAGGAGCGTCCAGAAATCGACCGCTGGATCATCTCGCTGCTTAACTCGCTAATTAAGGAGTGCGAGGATGCGTACGATAGCTACGAGGCAACCCGTGCCGGACGTGCTATCCAAAACTTTGTAACCGAGAACCTATCGAACTGGTACGTTCGCTTGAACCGTAAGCGTTTCTGGGGTGGCGAATACTCTAAGGATAAGATTGCCGCCTACCAGACCCTATACACCTGCTTGGAAACCGTTGCTCAGCTAGGTGCTCCAATCGCCCCATTCTTTATGGATAGGCTATTCATGGACCTTAACGGCATCACCAAGCACTTTGCAGAGAAGAGCGTTCACCTTGCGCTATTCCCTAAGGCTAACGAGCAGTACATCGATAAGAACCTAGAGGAGCAGATGGACCTAGCCCAGCTCGCCTCGTCGATGGTGCTTGCGCTACGCCGCAAGGTAAACATCAAGGTACGCCAGCCGCTTACCAAGATTATGATCCCCGTGCTTGATGCAACCCTAGAGTCTCAGCTTAAGGCTGTAGAAGGGCTTCTCCTAAACGAGGTAAACGTAAAGGAGCTGGAGTATCTACACGAAACCACCGGAATCCTAGTTAAGAAGATTAAGCCAAACTTTAAGACCCTAGGTCCTAAGTACGGCAAGCAGATGAAGGATATATCGGCTGCAGTTGGCGCATTTACCCAAGAGGATATCGCCCAAATGGAGCGCGAGCAGAAGTACACCCTTAACCTTGCATCAGGCGTGGTAGATATGGCAATGGAAGATGTAGAGATCACCTCGGAGGATATCCCAGGATGGCTGGTAGCCAGCGAAGGTAAGCTTACCGTTGCGCTCGACATCACCATTACCGACGAGCTTCGCCAGGAAGGTATTGCCCGCGAGCTCATCAACCGCATCCAGAATATCCGTAAGGATAGCGACTTCGACGTAACCGATAAAGTGGAGATCACCCTAGAGCACCATGCCGAAATCGATGCTGCAGTTGAGAACTTTAAGGAGTACATTGCCGGACAAACCTTAGCCAACAATATTACTTTGGTTAATGAGGTTGTTAATGGCGTAGAACTCGACCTCGACAACGACGTTGTTGTAAAAATTGCTGTAAAAAAAGCTACCGTATAAACAAATTTATCACTAACTTTAGCTAAAACTTCAAAGTATGTCAGAAGCTGAAAGAACCCGCTACTCGGATGAGGAGCTCGCCGAATTCAAGGCCCTAATTCTGGAAAAGCTCGAAAAGGCTAAAAAGGATTACGACCTGCTTAAATCGGCTATCAACTACAGCGAAAGCAACGATACGCAAGATACATCGCCTACCTTCAAAACACTGGAGGAAGGAGCCGCAACCCTTTCTAAGGAGGAGTCGGGACGCTTGGCCCAACGCCAGCAGAAGTTCATCCAGCACCTAGAGGCGGCGCTGATCCGTATCGAGAACAAGACCTACGGTGTTTGCCGCGAAACCGGCAAGCTCATCCCTAAGGAGCGCCTAAGGGCTGTTCCGCATGCTACGCTTAGCATCGAGGCTAAAGGAAAGTAACCGATGACCATCCGAAAAATAAAGGGGCTGCATAAGTGCAGCCCCTTTATTTTTGAAATATAGATTTTACTTAATTGCACCTAATTAAATAGGTTGCATTACCTATTCGCTAAACCAGTCCTCCTCAACATATACTGCATATACTGCCTGCATAGATGGATCTCCTGAATACCGCTATCATTATAACTCTCCAAAGGTCAAAAAAACAAAAAACCGTTTAGAACTATTTCGGAAGACGTAGTGATATTCTAGAATTGGCACCCCAATACTATTCCGACAGCCTATTTGTCACCTTTTGCTTGATCATTCCCCCAGAAAGACCCTTCGAATATTGCATAACGATCCCAGCTATACTCAGTCAGGAATCGTACATCCCCACCAAACTTTATTTGGCGTAAAATCTGAGCTAAGCTGTTTTTTCCGGTTAATTCGAGCCTGTTAAGAAGATCTGTTTGCTGCGTCTTCAGGTATTCACTTTCTTTTAAGGCAGCATATACAGGATCGGAAGAAACAAAGTTCGAAGTGCCAATTACAACCGTAGCGACACGTAACGAAGTGGAGTTCGGCGTAGCCAAATCCATCCGTACCTCGTGTGTTTGATTAGACTACGACTAGCGGAGAAAAACCTCAATCCGCTAATCCAGCAATGCAAATTGCTAAATGCTATCGGATGGCATCTAACTTTTTATTCAAGTAGTTTTTAAACCACATATCATATTCTTTATTATTTACCTTTTCCAAAATTTCTTCCCAGGTTAGCTTCACAAATTTCCCTTTCGTCGATTTCAAAGAGTTCTCGAATTGAATGAGCTTGCTTTGACTTTTGCTACTAAATAGCTTTTTAGGCGCTAAATTGATCAGTATAAAATCATTTCCATAGCTTAACTTCGAAGCAAACGCCCAATTTCTAAAAAGCTCGTAATGCCCACTTTCAACTAGTTTTTCCTTTTCTACATCTGGAATTAAATACTTTGCAAATTCTTCTCCAGTTTTTATCTCGTTTGAGCTTAAATATTTTACTTCTATAAAAACAATCTTGTCTGATAGCTTTATCATTACATCAGGCTCTGTCATTTTTGAAGATGTTTCATTAAAATTTCTTGAAACCTCTCTAAACTTTTCTATGAAATTGTTTTTATTGCTTTGAGAGCTTATTGGTACACCCCACAAATAGATGTCATAATCTTTTCCATCGCTTTTAATATTTAGTAGATTAAGTAAATCTTAAAATCGTTCTCTTACAACAAAGTATTTAAAAAAGCTCCAAGTTAAAGCATCCTCCGAAGTTGAATATCCAATTTTATTTCTCTTATTTTTTCGATTAAGCTCGTTGATCGAATTATTTAAAGTAATCTCTAAACCGTTTTGGAGAAGCTCTGGGATGTTATCAAGATAGTTTTTATAAATTACCGATGGATTATTTTTTGAATTAGAAAACCCTATCCCGCATTTCTCACAGCGTCTTAAGCAATCATCGTAGGAGCTAGCAGCTTTAATAGCTCCATTTATTGGTGCTACTAATTCTCCACAGCTTGGGCATTTAACTTTATCTAAGGTCATCTTTTTTCTTTTTATGTTTGCCTATTACCTTGCAGAATTAGGAAGCAAAAGGGCGGCCCATGCTAAGGCAAGCTCTTCCTACACTTTCTATTCTTCGCCCTCTGTCCATAAACCTAAAGGCTAGAAGCTTTGGCTACTTGAGCGTATCGAGGACGCTACCCTCAGCGGGGAAGCCCTGCTAAACCAAGCGTAACGAGTATGCTACGCTTAGAAGAGGATTATATTAATGACAAATCAAAACAGACTTCATTCTTTTATTCCCTCTAAGATATATCAGTTCAACAGTACCTCTCGTTTTATATAGTCGATCCATCATGCTGATTAAGCTTTGCTCGGAAAGGTTATCGACGCTTATGCCATTTACCGATATAACCCTATCATTTGGCCTAAGTCCTCTATTATATGCTTCGGAATTTTCTATGACGTGCTTAACCACGATTCCTTTTTTTGCAACAAATAGGTGCACTCCCATTTCGTGCATATTCCGTTGCATAACAACAGACTGTATCTTTAAGTACATTATATTGTTCTTAAAATCAACTACTGGACTAAACATTTTAAAGAATTCTACACCTACTAGGCCCTGAACGATGCCCTTTGCCTCTTGGGGTAAAGAGGTATTGCTTACAACCATGGTTGGGTTTAGGAGTTTAGCTCCTCCAATGGATGCCTGGTTACATTCCATTCTGTAGAAATCTATTTCTTTGCCAAAATTCGATACGCCAAGAATCTTGTTTACCCTATATACCTTCCTCAAACTGTCAATAGTTCGATTGTTGCAGTAAAGCGCAATTAGCCCCCAATAGCCGGTATCAAGCAAAAAATTCCCGGAAACCTCAAAGCCATTATCTAAAGATGCCTTAACCGCAATCATTCGTACAAATCCGCGTTGAATAATCCTAATTTTTTGATACCCGCTACCACTAAACTCATGGTGAAAGATTATCTGCTTTTTATCAAAATTAAACTCTACAATACTATCCTTAAATATATGAACATTGAATAGGCCATCGTATCTTGCTCTGTCTGCGCTCGAAAACTTCAGCATTCCGTAATACCCTTCGGCAGCATACCCTCCTACTTTGATGCTTACTTTCGCCTTAGAAACATTCACCTGATGATCTACACCAATACCAAACATTTTATGCTTAGACGATGTGACTGGTAATGCCAGTTCCTTCCTACAAAATGTATCTGAGAATAGGTTATAGTAGGTTGTCAGCCCTGAATCGAATATAAATTCGCCTTCATGCCTCCCATTTACTACCGCTCGAAATGAAATTGTCTTGTTGTCATAGGTAAATGGAATAGCCATATCGGAACCTTCTTTTTTTTCAGATAGCGAATTCGGTAGAACTAGCGTACCTTCAGTACTTGTACCTACAAAAGAAAGAACCGCTTTAGCAACCAAAAAGAATAGAAAAGTATAACTCATTAATAATAATATAAAGTTATTTTTTCGTGCAAAAGGCAAGCTTATTCCCATGCTAAGCGCAAGCTCTGCCTACGCTTTCTACCTTTCGGCCTCTGTCCATAAACCTTAAGGCAAGAAGCTCTTTTAGGCAAAGGTTCTTGCCTTCGCCTATTCTATCATTGCAGGCTTTAGCATGCAATGATAGAATAGAGGCTGCTGGGCATTCTTTTACAAATCTTCGTAAGACCACACCTTATCTTGCCCAGATTCACCTGCGAAAAATAAAACCCTTCCATCTGCTGGCATAAATACTACATCAGGTAAGCTGGCTGTTCCAATGTCTAAATATTTTAGGGTTTCACTATCTGATGTATTCCTTAATTGGTGTACTCCTTTTTCACCAGCCGGAAATCGTAGGATATCGCCCGGCTTAACCTTTAGTACTCCACTATCCGCTAGCACTTCTCCATGCCCTTCTATAATGTAGAAAATTTCCTCGTTGCATGTATGGTAGTGGAGTGGCCAATTGGCTTTCCCCGGCTTAATCTCATATATATCGCAATACAGCTTGTTGATGTGCTCTTCAGCAATTACTCTTTTTCTACTATGTTCTATTTCATCAGCTTTCGACCAGCTATTCCATTCTACTTCCTTCTCGTTAATTTTTAGTGTTTCATGCTTCATATGAATTGTTTTAATGCAAAATTTTCTCTGTTAGGCAATGGCTCTTGCCTTAGCCTATTCTGCAGGCTATAGCCTGCAGAATAGATTCGACTTAGGTGCAGCCTTAGCCGAACAAGGGCTTCCGCCTACCACTTCACTCGCTTGTTGACTATACCGTGTGTTAGCAGGCGTTATTTTCTTATCAATTCAAGTTTCTCACAATTAGAATTTATCTTTTCCAGAGCATTAATAAATTCAGATGTGTCAAGAAAATAGCTAGGATAAGCCTTTTTTAGTGATAATATTGAAGATGCGGATACTAAAACTACTGCATTCTCATTTTCATTTATTTCTTTCTCTAACTTAATGTAAAGTTCTGTTGCAAGTTCGAATTCGCTTTTTTTAAAAGATACAATCTGGACATTTTTCTTTACAATATTGATATTTATCAAGTAATAGTCACCAGACTTTTTACCTTCAATTTGTTTTGCAGATATACGTAAACCTTTTAAAATAATAATGATATTTAATTTAGCAGTCATGTTGTAGCACATTTTCATTAACTCTTCCATTGTATAATTCTTATGTTGCTTCAACACTGCCATATTTTCTTTTATTGCAAATAAAGAACTTACTATCTTAAAAAAATCTAACCAATCGTCAGGCCCTTGGCTACTTTTTAATGATGTTTTAGTTAGAATACCTGCTGTTTCCACTGCAGTTGCCCAATTATGTTGAAGTTTAGTCCTGATTTGCAATTCTAATTGAAGCCCATTGTAATATTTACTTCTAGATTTATATTCGTATACATAATGTATACTTCTATAACCAGAGTCTTTTGGTTCATCTGTATAATCTCTTGTTTTCCTTAACCTATGGTATTGCTTATTATTTTCAATAATTGTTTTGAGTTTAATTAAATCTTTTGTGTCTTTCAGCACAGCTCGATATCCACCAATATCTTGCATTCCTCCAAGTCCCATGTTATCATTTAAATCAAGTTTATACTCAATTGAGCTTAATCGTTTTAATCTCTGAGAAACAAGAATTGGTTCTATCTGATTATCGACCATTAATTTCTCTAATGATTTTCTCATTACATTTAATGGATGCAAATGGTCTGTTCTCCATAAATTCAAAGTCTCAAGAGCAATTTCAATTTCTTCTTTACTTTTTGCTGAAATCAATGCCTTACCTGCATTTGTTATCTGCTTTTTGCTAAATCTCATGAGGGTCTTGATTTATTTAATGCCTGCTAACTCATTTATATATGCCCCTTTCTCCTCCAAAATCTGCACACACCCACCCAATTTTGTAGTGGTATATATACCTTCTCCGCAAAAGAGGTACATCTATCATCTAACCGCAAACCCATAACCCCGAACGAGGCGTAAACGAAGTAATCTTCTACTACCATGCTTACTTTAGGCTTACGATTATAAATTAGACCTGAAATATAGCTAAATATTCCTTCGAATATACCTTATAAGCTAATACTCTAAAAATGTGATGTGCTTTTGGCTATACGGCCTTCATCTAGCAGGTGCTGTGCTTTTTCCCGAGAATAACATGGTAGGCTTAGCTCCGCGAATACTCCTCTTCTACGATTCCCTAATTAGCTTCGAAGCACGTAAGTGGGGTTTCGACAGTAGCTTACGGAGCTTCTACGGTGCTTTACACCCTTTCGAGATAGGTTTACGGTGTTTCTAGAGTAGCTTACGCCTTTTCGAATATGGTTTACGTCATTCTGAAGATAGTTTTCTGCATTCTGAAGGTAGTTTTCTACATTCTGAAAGTAGTCTTCGGCATTCTGAAGATAGTTTTCTGCATTCTGAAGGTAGTTTTCTACATTCTGAAAGTAGTCTTCGGCATTCTGAAGATAGTTTACGAGCTCGTAAACCATTTTCAGAAGCTCGTAAACCATTTTCAGAATGGCGTAAACTTCTTTCGAAACGGCGTAAACATCTCTCGAAGCTCCGTAAACTACTCTCGAAGCTCCGTAAAGTATATTCAGAAAGCCGGAAACCATTGTCGAAATGGTGCACGGCAATTTCAGAGGGATTTGGAGGGCCAGCTAAAGAACGCTCGTTATACTTTTGGGGACAGCGATACGCTTAACCATATCGTTTACGTTAGCTGAAGATGCGTACTATTATGGTGATGGCAGATACTTTACTTTATCATTATACCCATTCTTTGTTTGGCGAAGGTTTCTGCTTATAGCTGTTAAGCGATGGGACGAATAGCCCTATTTTTGTAAGAAAAGACTGATTGTAAGCATCAACGCATGATTGAAATGGGTTATCCTTCCGCCTAAGCGGGTGGTAGAGGTGGGTTAAGAACGCTAAGTGGAATGGAAGATGCTTATTTAAACGAACAAGCCCATCCCCTGCCCCCTCCCAAAGCAATGTGGTTAACCAAACGACATCAACTAACAGGGCAATAGATGTCCATAGCATTATTGCATGGCCTCTATTTCTAATCGAAATATGCTACTAGCTTATCCTTTCCACTTAATGTTGCACCCGATGCTGGGCTGCTGATGCTCGTCCACCTTTTTGCCTGCAAGAACCGCATCAATGGCCCTACGCAGGTCGCTTCCATCAACCGGAATGGAGTTGGAGGGGCGCGAGCTGTCGAGCTGACCTCGGTAAACCAGCTTCATCGTTCCGTCGAATAGGAAAAAGTCGGGCGTGCAGGCGGCATGGTAGGCGCGCGCCACATCTTGGGTGTCGTCGTATAGGTATGGGAATGGGTAGCCTAGGCGTTGGGCCGTTTCGGCCATCTTTATGGGCGAATCATCGGGGTAGCTCTCTACATCGTTCGAGCTTATGGCAATTATGCTCACCCCTTGGGGCAGATAATCGTTGGCAAGGGCTACCAGCTGCGGATTTACGTGCTTCACAAAGGGGCAGTGGTTACATATAAACATTACGAGCGTTGCCTTTTCGGACTTCAGCTCGTCGAGCGAGCGAATTTGTCCGGTCGAAGGCTCAACAAGCATAAACTTGGGGGCTAATGTGCCTAGCGGTAGCATGGTTGATTCGGTTGCTGACATAGCTTTCGTATTTGTGTGTGTTATAAGGAACATAAATAAGAGGGAATAGTTCAGGCATGCTTAGGTCGATACGCAGGGATATCGCTTTTAAAAAAATCAGCTATCATAATGGAGGTAGACATAAAGATACCAACAGGTCGTAGCACAAAGCGTATCCCCCTTTGGAGGGGGCAGGGGGAGGAAAATAGACGTTAGAGGTAAAAACTTGATGCCAATGGTAGCTGTACACTTCTAAAAATCCACCCCCTATCCCCCGCCAGCGGGGGATATCCTTCGAAATAGAATAGTGTAAATCTTAAAGAGAAATACCAGAATCGATACTATTTTAGTAGTATTGTACAATTCTTTTTTAAAAAAAATTTCGATTTGTAACCTAATCTAAAAGTATGCGTCAAATGCCTATCAATTGGGAATACTGGTAAATGGAATAGTCAACATCAACCTCCGCATATTCATATTTCTATTGACATTTTGAGCATTCGTACAGGATGCTCGCAAGCTGTATTAATCTGCAGACATAAAAACAAACAAATATTCGATTATGAAGGTACGTATTCTAGTTCTTCTTCTTTTTCTTTCGGCTTCGGCCTTTGCACAGGAAAAGGCATCCGTTTCTAACCTCCGTAAGGTTGTAGAGGTATTGGCAGCCGACTCGCTAAGGGGTCGAGCGTACAAGAGCAAGGAGCTTTTGGTTGCTCAACGCTATATTTCGGAACAGTTTAAGCAGGTTGGCCTTAAACCAATAGGCAGCAGCTTTATCCAAAGCGTAGAGTGGCACGATCAGTATGGCGGCGAGCTGAAAATATCCAACATTGTAGGTGTGATTGAGGGTAACGATCCCGTGCTAAAGAACGAGTACATTGTTGTAGGTGCCCATTACGACCATGTGGGCTATAGCGCCGATAAGGATACGGTAATATACAACGGTGCCGACGACAACGCCTCGGGCGTATCGGGCATCATCGAGCTATCGCGCATTATTCTTGCCAGCGGAGCAAAGCCCGATCGATCGATACTGATTGTTGCCTTCGATGCCGAGGAGGCCGGGCTTGTCGGATCGAGAAAGTTTGTCGAAAATTCGCCCGTTCCCCTTAAAAGCATCAAGGCAATGCTAAGCATCGATATGATTGGCCATGCCAACCTTATTAAAGGCTTGGAAATTGCAGGCGTTGGCTCGCTAAAGGATCTTGACATACCCCAATCGCTCTTTACCGCCACCGACAGCCTAAGGGTTAAGCTGCGCAGCAACCCTTCCTTCCGTATAAACCATACCGATACCCAATCATTCTTTAAAAAGGGCATCTCAAACCTATACGTCAATACCGGTCTTAAGGCAAACTACCATAAACCAACCGATGATGCCAATACGCTCGACTATACGGGTATGGCATTTGCGGTAGATAACATCACATCGCTAGTTTTGTACCTTGCAAAGCAGCCCACGCTGCACTATACTAACCCTATTCCTCGTTTAGCCGTAGGGGTTGCCGCATCGTTTGGCACAAATCACTTTAAAATGATGAATGGGCCAATCGATAACAAGGCGATGCTCACCTACAGCGCAGGAATCTCTGTACTTTATAAGGCATGGAAGAAGGCATCCGTTAATGCCGATATCCTTTTTAAGAATAAGACCAGCCGAACGGAGCTAGGACAGGTAAATATGCCTAGCCTGTACATTCCTGTTCATCTTGTGCTTATAAATCCGTACAACACCGCCCGCTTTTTTGCTGGTGTTGGCCCCTACTACAGCTATTCCTTTGGGCGTTACGTAAAAGGCGATAAGCTAAAGCTCAGCAACCGCGAACGCGACGACTATGGCCTGGATATAATGATGGGCTGTGTTGTTATGAAGAACCAGATTGCTTTCCATAGCACCTATGGCCTAAAAAGGTTGATGGATAACCAGCCCTTGATGCACTATCGCAGCTTCGAGATCTCGTTTACCCGCTACTTAAGGTACTAGATTCCATGATATTTATAATAAAGAGGCTGTCTAAAAGGGGTATCACGTATCGCGATATGCGTATCACGACAAGTTAGACCATAATGCAGTAGGCTGTGGTAGCATTTCGTTATACGTGATACGTGTGTCGTGATACTTTTTAGACAACCCCTTATTTGTTTTGGATTGATATAAATGTGTTTAAATCTAGTTGGATAAACTATTGAAAGAATGTTTCAACGCAAGCTTAAACACCTCTGTGTCCTTACAGAAAAAAGGAGAATAAAGCAGTCAGATTGTACAAGGTATGTGTTTTAACGAAACAAAATCTCCATGTGACTCTGCGTCTCTGTGATCCTGTGTTGAAGAAATGAGTAGATAGGAAATTATATAATAAAAATTTCAGTTCTATCCTTTATAGCTGCTGTTTGCCCTATTACTTGCACGTTATCCCCTCCTTAGGAGGGGGTAGGGGGTGGGTAAAGAACGGCATGAGGAGTGAATAGTATTGATTTTAACGAGTAAACCCACCCCTTCCCCTCCCAAGGAGGGGATTCACAGCCTTGAATTGGCGGTGGCAGTAAATAGCATCCTTTCGCTTGCGTCAGCAATTACTTTTGTGTCCATTGTGCTATCCTTCGCGTCCTCTGTGCTTACCCCAAAATCAGTGTTCCACACAAATTTCCTATCTTCGTACATTAATTACCATTTACCGATACTCCCGTGAAGCTTTGTATTGCCGAGAAACCCAGCGTTGCCAAGGAATTGGCGGAAATCTTGGGCGCCAAGTCGCGCCACGATGGCTACTACGAGGGCAATGGCTACTGGGTTAGCTGGACCTTCGGTCACCTCTGCACCTTAAAGATGCCCGAGGACTACCACCCCGACCTAAAGCGGTGGAGCCTCTTTACCCTGCCCATTATTCCGCAGCGATTCCAGATTAAGGTGGTTGACGATACGGGAATCCAGAAGCAGTTTAACACCATCAAGCGCCTCGTGGGCGAATGCGACGAGGTAATAAACTGCGGTGATGCCGGACAGGAGGGAGAGCTTATCCAAAGGTGGGTGCTCTCGCTTGCGCAGAACACCAAGCCGCTTAAAAGGCTGTGGATTTCGTCGCTTACCGCCGAAGCCATTAAGGAAGGTTTTGAAAAGCTTCAGGAGGGCAGCAAGTACGACCTCCTTTTCCATGCCGGGCACGCCCGAGCCATCAGCGACTGGCTCCTAGGCATTAATGCAACACGACTATACACAACAAAGTACAGCAACGGCAAGGGAGTGCTCTCCATAGGGCGCGTTCAGACGCCAACGCTGGCGCTTATCGTTCGCCGCCACCTCGAGATCGTCAACTTTACCCCCGAGGCGTATTGGGAATTGAAAACGCTCTACCGCGGCGTAATCTTCTCGGCCACCCAGGGGCGTTTTGGCGCCGCCGACGAGGCTGCCGAGACCCTCGAGAAGATTCGCGAGAGCCTCTTCACCATCACCTCCTTCGAAAAGAAGAAGGGAACCGAGGCACCACCACGTCTGTTCGACCTAACGTCGCTTCAGGTGGAGTGCAACAAGAAGTTTGCCTTTACTGCCGAGGAAACGCTCGGCTATATCCAAAGCCTATACGAGAAGAAGCAGGTATCGTACCCTCGTGTCGATACCACCTTCCTCCCCGACGATATTTACCCTAAGATTCCCGGTATTCTCAAGGGACTTAAGCCCTACGAGACCTTTACAGAGCCGCTGCTGAAGTCAAAGATCAAGAAGAGCAAGAAGGTATTCGACGATAGCAAGGTAACCGACCACCACGCCATCATCCCAACGGGCGAGTTCAACCCCAACCTCACCTACAACGAGAAAAAGGTGTTCGACCTCATCATCCGACGCTTTATTGCTGCCTTCTACCCCGACTGTATCGTTTCCAACACCACCGTGCTGGGCGAGGCGGCCGAAATTCCGTTTAAGGCAACGGGTAAGCAGATTCTGGAGGATGGATGGCGCGTTCTTTTCAAGAAGAAGGACGATGAAAAGGAAAATGATGACGAAAATCCTGCCGATAAGGACGACCAGCTGATGCCCGAGTTCGTAAAGGGCGAAAGTGGTCCACACGAGCCGGGAGTTCAGGAGAAATTCACGCAACCGCCCAAGCCCTACACCGAGGCAACGCTCCTCCGCGCCATGGAAACCGCCGGAAAGCAGGTTGACGACGAGGAGCTACGCGATGCGCTCAAGGAAAACGGAATTGGACGCCCATCAACACGGGCGAACATCATCGAAACGCTGTTTAAGCGGAAGTATATCCGCCGTGTACGTAAGAATATAGAGCCAACGGTTACGGGTATAGAGCTTATACAAACCATCAACAACGAGCTGCTGAAGTCGGTGGAGCTTACCGGTATGTGGGAGCGCAAGCTAAGACAGATAGAAAAGGGCGACTATCAGGCTACCGATTTTCTATCGGAGATGAAGGAGATGGTAAAGTCGCTAGTAGTTGAGGTGATTACCGAGAGGGAGAATCGCAGCATCACCATAGAGGAAGAGCCTGCCGCTAAGGAATCGGATACCGATGCAGACGGCAAAAAGCCAAAAGCCAAGCGCGAAAAGAAGGCAAAAGACGATAAGCCTGCTGAGCTAATCTGCCCCAAGTGTAAGAAAGGGAAGGTGCTGCAAGGTAAAACCGCCTACGGGTGCAGCGAATACAAGAATGGATGCAGCTTTCGCCTTTCGTTCGAGCAGTTTGGCAAGAAGCTAACCGACAAGCAGGTTGAGGCGCTTATTGCAAACGGGAAAACACCCAAAATAAAAGGTTTCACCATCGACGATACCAAGTGCGATGGCATCCTAACGTTCAACGCTAACGGCGAAGTGGAGCTGCAGCGCGACGAAGCCCCTGCAAAGGAGAAAAAGGCCAAGCTTATAGAGGAGCTAATCTGCCCAACCTGCAAGCAAGGAAAAGTTCTGCAGGGCAAAACCGCCTTTGGCTGCAGCCGCTGGAAAGAGGGCTGTACCTTTAAGGTCTCCTTCGACGATATTACCGCAAAGATCCCCGGCAAAGAGGTAAATTTGACGTTGCTAGATGAGTATTTGAAGTAAAGCGAAGAATTAGCGATAAAAACAAAAACCGCAGCTTGATTGCTGCGGTTTTATATTCTACAGTTAATAGTAAATCGCTAAATCTCATCAGGCCAAGGCACAGGCTTACCTGTTGCCTTAAACGAAGGACGTTGCGCACCAACCTTACGCATGTAAGCTCCTAACTCTTTAGAAAGACGCTTAACAACGCTAGGATACTGTGCCGAAAGCTCATTCTTCTCCCCAATATCCTGAGGGATGTTGAAGAGTTCCTTCTTTCCCGTTTCGTAGTAGTAGATTAGCTTCCACTCCTGGCTACGAATGGTGCAGGTTGGGCCAATTCCGGGGCCGGTGTTTCCCCAAATGTTAGGACAATTCCAGTAAAGATTCCTGTTCTTCGAAGGGTCGCCCTTGCCGGTTAGCAATGGAACGAAGCTAATACCATCAATAGGTTGTACTGTGTGATACTTCTTCACCTGCGCCATTTCGAGAATGGTTGGGTAAAAATCTTCAATTAGCAGATACTTATCGCACTTTGTTCCGGGCTTTACCACTCCCGGCCAGCTAACAATCATCGGTTCGCGAATGCCACCCTCGTATGCCGACCCTTTTCCGCTGTTCAGCGGATAGTTTTGGGTATGCATGGGGCCACCGCGCCAATGCATGTCGCTGCTAAAGCCTCCATTATCGCTCATAAATATAATAATGGTATTATCAGCCTCTCCATTCTTTTCGAGCCAGCTCATCAGGTCGCCTAAGCTCTTATCCATTCCCTCAATCAGGGCAGCATAGGCCGCTTCACGATCATCCAAGCCTTTCTTCTTGTACTTTTCGAAAAAGCGCATATCCCTATCTATAGGAATGTGGATGGCGTAGTGCGCCATGTAAAGAAAGAATGGTTGATCTAATCGTTTTGCCTGATCAAGCGCCTTCATGGCCTCCTGCGTTAGCGCTTCGGTGGCAAAGATGTTCGTTCCCCAGTATTTCTCCAATCCGGGGATAGAAAACGGTGAAGTAGGCTTTCCATCTTTGGTATGACCATAGTTTTGCTCGCCAAGGTAGCTCGCCAACCCTCCGGCGGCATGTCCGGTAATGTTTACCTCAAAACCCATGTGGGTTGGGTTCTCTCCGGGAGTATCAATCGACCCGAAGTGCGCTTTTCCGCAATGAATGGTGTGGTAACCGCTATCTTTTATCAGCTCAACAAAGGATGTGGTCTGAAATGTATTATTTACGCCGGCCACCTGGCATACTCCGTTGTAGTTCCAATCGGGCAGCTGCAGAACGTCGCTTTTGCGGTCGGTTTGCTTGTTTTTTTGAAGCGTCCAGTTGGTAACCTTATGGCGCGAGGCATTTGCACCACTAATTAGGCTGCATCGGGTAGGCGAACTGATGCTGCTGGCATAGGCCTGCGTAAACATCATCCCCTTTCCTGCCAATCGCTCCATGTTTGGCGTTTCGTACGCCTCGTTGTAGTGCGTTTTTTGTGTCCAAAAAGGCAACGAGGTATCCTGCCAGCCCATATCATCAACCATAAAAAGGATGATGTTCGGGCGAGGATCAGGTTGCTTGCCTTCGGCGTGCGCTGCAAAAGGCAACAAGGCAGCAGATAGTAGCAACTTACTTTTCATTGATATTTGGTGTTTAAGGTTTTACCGAATGTGCGCTAAAGCGAATGATTTTGGGCATTTGTGTAGCCTCGTTTATGGTAAGGCGAAGAGCATTTGTGCTTACAACTGCAAACTTTTCGATACGCTTATGTCCTACAGATTCTCCTTGGCAGATAGTTGTCCATCTGCCCCTAATTTTTGCCTCTACCTTATACGCTCGAATGCGCTCGCCCTTGCTGATATCCTCCTGAATAACGCAGTAGCTTATCGGCTGTTTCTGTGATAGCTTTAGCACAAGCGTTTTGCTACTCCCCGATGTATTTGCGATTGCCTTTTCGGTTGATAGCTGCGAAGTCCACTCCCCCCATTCCTTTAGGCGCTGCTCATCAAGAGTAGGAATAAGCCCGGAGGTATCTGGTGTAAGTCCCATAATCAAAGTAGCGTTTCTCCCTACCGATTTGGTGTACATTGCTTTTAGCGTATCCAACGAGAGAACGTTGTTCTCATCTCCAGGTTCCCAGAACCACTCGTGCCTACCGTTAGCACCGCGTAGCGGAGCATCGGCCATGGCAGGAACCCAGTATTTGCCATCCTTATCGCCATGCTTTAGCAATTCGAGGTGATTTCGTTGTGTATCCGATTGCTTGTGGTGCGAGTATGGTTGCGGAAATGACGACCAGCATGGGTAGCTTACCGTTCCGGTTTCCGAACCTCCCCAACGAAAGTCGGCCCTGTCTACGTTATGGTAGAATAGGCAGTTGGGCTGATACTTATTTACAATAGGCTCAACATTGGGACCATCGCCTTTGGGATCATCGGCACCACCATCAAACCAAATCATGAAAAGTTCCCCATAGCGGGTGCATATCTCCTTCACCATACTTTCGCAAAGTCGCTTATACCACTGCTGACGGTTAGCGGCAAACTCACCGTTGCCCTCTGCCTTGAAGTTATGAATTCCCAGCAGCGAGTTCCATCGAATGCCGATATAAATTCCGGGCATAATGCCGTATTTGCGGCAGGAGTTTACAAAGTCGCGAACAATATCGCCTTTTCCATCTCTCCATTTTACTGCTTTAAGGCAGTACGGGTTGACATCGCTTTGCCAAAGGCCAAATCCAGTTTCGTGCGTAGCGGTAAGAACGGCAAACCTAGCACCTGCTGCTTTGGCAGCTAAAACCCACTGGTCGGTATCTAATTTTGTTGGATTTAAGATGTTGTAATCGGCAATTGGCTCGATTCGATTGTTTCCCTGTCCGTATCTTATTCCGTCGAAAACGTGCAGGTCGTAGTGGAAAACTACGCCAAGTTCCGATTCGTGCCATTTAAGCTGGCGAGCGGCAGGAACCGGGTAGAACCGTTCCTGAGCAGGGCATATAGAGGCCGCTGCCAATAACAGCAGCGCTATTAAGGCGAGATGTTTCATCGTCTTCTTACTTTACAAGGTTAACAAATGGTGCTTTCTTTTGGTGGTTGCTCTTTACTATAGCATGAACTACAAATGTATTATTTTGTACCATTCGTATTCTAAAACATAGGAGCAAAGGATACGCATTGAGTAGGACAACCAATAGTTTTTTTACCTTTGATTCAATAATCATCTGCCTCAAACAAGTTGATTGTGCTTGTACAACATTTATAGTATGAATTCTCCCGACCCCCGACAGTTTTTGCTAAAAATGGCCAACACCCGCATGCCTTTTGGAAAGTACGAAGGCCGTTTGCTGATAGAGCTTCCTGAACCTTACCTCGTTTGGTATAGACAAAAAGGCTTTCCCAAGGGAGAACTCGGAATGATGCTCGAACAGATGTACGAGATTAAGCTTAACGGCTTAGAAAGCATTATTTGGCCACTGGTAAAACGCTAACCGTATGCATAAAAACGAACTCTGCGTAAAGAAAATATAAAAAAACACCCTTTGAACTGTGTTCTTGGAGTTAGACGTTTTCAGCAAGAGCCAAAAATGCTAATTTTGGAATCCATTTGAGGAATAAAAAAATGAATACGGTGATAGGCAAAACCAGCTACGTTCTACAATCTGTTGCAACTGGATGTACATTTGAAGATTCCGGTTGGATACTCGATCCCCAGGGAGAGGAAAAGCCCAGCTTAGTCAGAGCAATTTATAAGGAGAGTCTGCTTAATGTAAAGGCGGACTCTTGGGGCATTTATAAATTTGCTGACTGGCTACCAATTGGAAGAACTCTTGCTGGCTCATCGGCCCCAATTACCTACAAGAGCGAAGGGCTGGCAAAAGAGCTTGGCCTATCGAATCTGTATGTAACTTTTACGGGATGGTGGCCTGAGCGTGGCGCTTACAACCGCACCTGCTCGTTTAAGGAAACGGAGGCATACTCGGTATGCGGAAGGCTTGCCGAGTCGTCAAAGACGCTTGTGGTTGCATCTGCCGGAAATACGGCTCGTGCTTTTGCCAAGGTTTGCTCCGACAACCGTATTCCGCTTATTCTTTGCGTTCCCGAAGACAACCTCGATGCCCTTTGGTTTGATGCACCCCTTAACGATTGCGTTAAGCTGATATGTCCAAAAAAAGGGGCAGACTACTTTGACGCAATAAATCTCTCCAACCTAGTAAGCCAGCTCGAAGGATATATCACCGAGGGTGGTGCCAAGAATATTGCCCGTCGCGATGGGATGGGAACCACAATGCTTTCGGCGGCAACATTTATAGGTAGGATTCCCGACTACTACTTTCAGGCCGTAGGAAGTGGAACAGGGGCAATTGCCGCTTGGGAAGCTAACCTCCGCCTTATTACTGATGGCCGTTTTGGCAATGGAAAGTCTAAGCTCATGGTGTCGCAGAATGCGCCATTCACACCAATGTTTGACGCATGGAAAGCTGATTCGCGTGCGCTTCTTCCGATGGAGGATGATGAGGCTCGCCAAAAGGTAGAGATCATTACGGCAAAGGTACTCTCGAATCGTAAACCTCCATACTCAATTACAGGAGGCCTATTTGATGCTCTTAAGGATACCAATGGAGATATTCTAGTAGCTACAAACGAAGAAGCTGCAGCCGCAGCTGCTCTATTCGAAGAGTTGGAAGGCATCGATATTCATCCTGCTGCATCGGTAGCTGTGGCATCGCTTATTAGCGAGGTAAAAAGGGGTGAAGTTGATAAGAATGCTACCATTATGCTGAACATCACCGGAGGAGGAGAGAACCGCTACAAAAGCGAGCATCAGCTATTCTACCTAAAGCCTTCTGCCATATTCGACTTTAACCCAACTCTAGAGGAGGTTAAGCAAGCGCTAAAATTGCTATAGAGTAGCAACTACAATACATAGCAAAAGGGGGAACGTTATCCAACGATCCCCCTTTGTTTTTCTTATCCCTTAAAAAGCAAAGGCGAGCGCTGTTTCGTCAACATTCTCGCCTTTTAGTATGTAAGGTTAACATAAAAACTAAAAAAACTTATTGATAAGACCCACTAACAATGCCTTCTTATTGAGAACATCGGTTCCTCCGTACAGATGAACTCTTGGCAATTGATTCTGTTATAATCCCTTTTTATTCCCTTTAGCATAAACACCCTTTTTTCAAAAGTGTTCTGCCCAATTCAACTTTTTATCATTCCCTTTTCGAGTAGTGATACAACTAACTTTTGCTTTACCCTACCAGAAATAATAAAAAAACTCCCGATGTACACCACATACCATCGGGAGTAGATAAAATTTGAAACAGGTTCAAATTCACATGGAACAGCTATCGCAGCTCGCCAAGTACTTTCTTTAAGTTTGTTTCGCTTAGCATGGCCTCGTTACGAGCCTCTATGTTTTCGGATATCGAACTTTGCCAAAGGGCTTGTGCTTCTAGTACATCGGAAGCCGAAAGAACCCCTTCCTTGAAACCATCATTGGCTACCTTTAGGTTTTCTTCGGCACGCTCAATGTTTTTCTGGGTCATGGCAACGCGGCGATTGGTCTCGTTTACCTTAAACATGGCCTGCTTCACCTGTAGCGTAATTTTTTCCTTTGCCTCTTCTGTTTTTAGGGTCGCAACCTTTTGTTCCAGTTTGGCAGATCGTAGCGTTTGGTGGCGTTCGCCCCAATGGAAAATTGGGATATTAACCACTACGCCAACATTCCAGTCTAATCCAAAATCGTTAGTAAATCCCTTGTATGGATTTGGATTAGCAGCCATGTAGCTTGCCGTAAGAACAACGTTGGGCATAAAGCGCGATTTCATAAGGTTCACGTTCGACTGGGCCAGCTTAGAAGCCAGATCAAGTGCCGCAATCTCGTTACGATGGTTGAGCGCATAGCTAGCATATCCGGTATCCTTTAGGGTTGTCAGCTGTGGCTTGGGCAGATCAGCAAGCGTAATGTCAGACTCTAGCGGAATTCCAATCTCTTGGCAAAGCGCCATCTTCGCTAACTCGAGCCCATTTTGTGCTTTGGTTAGGTTGAGCTCTACCTCGTTTACTTTAACCTTTACCTTTAGCAGGTCGTTTCGGGTAATAACGCCCTCCTTGTACATATCCTCAACATCGCTATTGAGGCGCGTAACCAGGTTGTTGTAGTCCTGTGCCAGCTTTACCTTTTCTTGAAGCGACACAACCCTCCAGTAGGCCTCATCAACTCCGTAAAGCACATCGGAATCCTCCATTTTCTTCTTTGTCTCCGAAATTTGCTTTGCATAGCCAGCCATCCTGTTAACCTCACGAACCTTACCTCCTAGGTATACGGGTTGAAGCAACGAAATGGCTCCAAGGTAGAAGTCCTTATGCTCTACCCTTGTTTGGTCAGCAGGAAGGTAGGCGTAGTTTTTCCACTCCAACTTTTCGGGGTTGGTTTTTGGATTAAATGGGGTTCCGTTCTTATCGAGTGGAGCAATGGTTCCGTCGGGGAGCTTTGTCCATGAGTTGTTCAGGCTCTCGGAGGTTATTTTACCTGTAGATGCATTGTACGTTGGCGTTGCAGGACCAAACGAGCCATCGGCATACTTAACCCCAATGGGCAAAAGCTTATTTTCGCTTAGCAGCTGTAGCTCGTTATTGGTGCGCAGATAGGTTCCGGTAAAGCTGATGTTCGGAAAGTATTGCGCCTTGGCGGCTTTGCTAAGCGCATCAGCCGATTCTACCTTTATCTCCGATATTTGCACGTTTTTGTTGTGCTCCAACGCCATCTTTCGGCATTGCTCCAGCGTAAGTGGTGTTGCTGAAGTTTGGGCCATTGCTGCCCACCCGCTTACTGTAAGTATCAAAAAGACTACGGTCTTCCTCATTGTTGTGCCTCTATTTTGATCGTATTCCATTAAAAATTATTGAAAGCAAATCGTCTATCCGATGGTTGATGTTTGTTTGGCTTTCGTTGCTGGTAAACAGCGGTATTTCGAGCCCTTTGAGCACAGTAAAAAAGCCTAACGATGCTAAATCTACATCCTTAATGCGAAATTCTCCAGCCTCTACCCCCTGGGTCAGAATCTCCTTTATGTGCTCTACCTCCTTCTCGTCGTACTTTCGGCGAAGCTTGTCGGTAAGCGAAGGGTTGATTAGTACGCCATTGCTTATTAGGCTGAAGTAGTTGGCCAGCTGAAATATGAGCGACATCCTCCTTTTGGTGTACTCCTCCAGCTTTTTGCTGGCGGGCATATCGGAGGTGAGTATTTGCTGAAACTTGCTGCGAAGCTGCTCTACCTCTCTATCGATAACCGCTTCGAACAAGTCCTCCTTGTTCTTGAAGTAGTAGTAAACGTAGCTCTTTACCTTACCTATCGACTGGCCGATTGACTCTAGCGTTGCCTTTTTATAGCCGTATTGGGCAAACATCTCTGTTGCTGCCCTTATTATGACTTCGCGCTGGTCATCTTTTATAGCTACGGCGTCCTCTTTCATCGCTACTTTTGAACAAAAATAAAATTTGTTCAAAAGTAGGGTAAATATCGATTCCTAAATTTCTAAATAAGATTAAAATGCTAAGGGTGGGATGGGGGAACTTCACAGCACCTTGAAATCACGAAGGTTGAATAAAACGGGTTTGCGGTATCAAGTACAATTGATGTAAGCCTCGCGATTTGAATGATACCGTAGGGCGCTATCAAATGGGTATGAACAAAAGAAAAAGCCTCCGAGGCAAATCCTCGAAGGCTTTTAGATTATATTGGAATACCCTAGTCTTGGGTAAACAGCTTTCGTTGGAACAGCAGGATGTACACTACTCCGATAGAGATGGAGGCATCGGCAAAGTTAAACACCGGACGGAAAAAGATAAACTCCTGACCACCCCATGCAGGAACCCAGCTGGGGAAGTGCCCCTCGATTAGCGGGAAGTAGAACATATCCACCACCTTCCCGTGAAGGAAGCTGGCGTAACCGCCACCATCTGGGAACAGCTGCGCTACCTGACCCCACGAATCGCTAAAGATTAGCCCGTAGAAGGCGCTATCGAGAATGTTGCCCAACGCCCCGGCCATAATAAGCGCCAAACCTATAATGGAACCGTTGCTTGCCTTGTTGCCGCGAATAAGATGGCGCATGTAGAACCCGATGGCCACAACAGCGGCTATGCGGAATAGGCTAAGGATGATCTTACCTACCTTGCCCCAAAACTCCAGACCAAATGCCATCCCATAGTTTTCGGTAAAGTGGATGTAGGCCCAGTCTCCAAAAATGGTGTACGACTCGCCTAGCATCATGTGGGTCTTAATCCATACCTTAATAAGCTGGTCGACGATTAGGATGGCAACAACAATAAGGGCTGCTTTTTGGCCAATGGTAAGCTTCATTCTCGATTATCTCTTATAGTTTGATGGGCAAAGATATAATTCATTCTTTGAATATGAAATCTGCGTGGTTCTTAGAAACGAGTAAGGAATAAAAAAGAATAGTTTTTCTGCTGTGTAAGACCTAACCGTTTTTTAAAACCTGTTAGGTCTGATTATGGTTCGCTCTTTTCCCCTCCTCTTTTAAGGATTACTACAGCAGTTGCTTAATCTCCTTTTCAACGTCATCTACCTTTACATCCCACCTTACAACCCTCATGGTTTGGGCATCTACCAGCACGAGGGTAGGAACATGCTGTATTTGGGTAAGCAGCGGGTGCTTCTTGGCTTTTTCCCAATCGGTCCAAAGTTGGGTGTAGGAGTGTGGCTTACCTTTTAGGTAGCTGGTCCAATCGGTTATATTCTTATCCATTGAAACTCCAACAACCGAAAGGCCCTTGGCTCCATACTTACTCTGTAATTCGGCCAACTTGGGCTGTGCCTTTTTGCAGGGGCCGCACCAGGTTGCCCAAAAGTCGAGGAGGATTAGCTTGCTTCCGTTGGCCGATAGCTTGGAGGGGGCTTTATCCTGCCCGGTTAGCTGCATATCGGCAAGGCTTGCCCCAACTGCCTTACCCGTATTCTCATATACCAGCTTTATTCGTTCAATGTCGGAGGCTAAACGCTTTCCCCTTTCCGATTCCTTAAAGTCGGCAGGCATGCTCTGGTATAGCGTGCTTAGCTCTCGGTACGATGCGGTATCCTTTGGTAAAAGCATTGTCGCAAACGAAATGTAGCCTTGATATATTGGAGATGTAGGGCACTCCCTTACGAGGTTGAGGTAGGCTTTAACCGCCTTTTGGTTGATGGCATCGGGGTTGGCTTTTTTTGCTTTGTACTCCTGAAACCTAACGCTATCAATAGCATTTATCCTGTTCTTATGCTCGTTTAGCACTCCTCCCCTTGCTATAAAGTAGTCCTTTGCGCTGTTATAGGTAACGCTTATTGGCCCTTCTTCCAGCACAAAATCGTGGCGTTTTTCCTTGACCCTATCGGGCATCCCAAAGGGTGCTTTGCTGGAGAAGTAGATAAAAATGGAGGTATAGTAGTACGAGCTTTGCGGCTGTGCAGGCAGCTCGAAGCCAAACGTTCCATTCTCAATCTTTGCCTGCATTCCCTTCGAATTGCCGGATGTAAACAGGTAGGCAAACTTTGGCGTAGGCTTACCCTTTGCTGCAAGGTACTCGCCCTTAACGGTGGTTTGTGCCGTAGCGCTGCTGCAGAGCGCTACCAATGCGATAAGCTGTGCGATTCTTCTCATAGGTGCTATGGGTTAGTGGGTAATGGCATGTATGCTGTTAGGCCTGCTTGAGTGAATTTCATGTTTGTGTTATCTTTTTAGGTTGATTATCTCTTCAACTTCATTATCGCTTAGGAATATGCCATCGGAATCTATCTTGACGTATCTATCAGGCTTTAATCCGCATGCAATATTGCCTGAAGGAAATTTGAATCTCCCTTGTGCTACCATAAAGTTTAGCTGACTATTGGGTAGCGTATCAATCAATGCATCACTAAAGCAGTCGGTAGGCTCTCCTGTTTCATCGCCTACAAGGGTTCCTCGCTTAGCGAACTTGAACCAGTAGGCAAAGTCAAGCGCTGACGAAAAGGTGTTGTACCCTTGAACAATAAATATCTTTCCCGAGTACCCTGAAGAATTAGCATTTACCCTTTCCTTGTAGCTTACCTTGTAGAGGTCTCCGACCTTACCATTGTATATTTTCACAAGGGCGTTGGGCATCCTTTGCCTATAGAATATCCTATGAAAAAAGCCCTTATCCCTATAACTGTTTACTTTAGAAGATACCTTTTCCTTATATTCTTTGCTTATTCTTCGTTCAGCAGACTGCCTTACCGTAAATGAATCATGCTTAATGTAGTCGGTTATGAAGTCGTTGCTGTCGGTAGAGCCGCCGGTGTTGTTTCGAATATCAATGATTAGTTTTTCAATTTTTAGGGAGTCTATTGTTTCGAAAAATGCCTTTACCTTTTGCTGCATAACGCTATCCTGCTCGATATCGCAGCTGTTGTAGTACAGGATGGCAAGAGAACGTGCTTTGTCGATCTTGTAATTTACCGACCTAACGGTGTCTGCGGTCGTATCTCTTTTATAAAGGGATGAAAAGTCTAAGCTATATCCAGTAGCTGTATTTGTATATGCGCTCTTTTCGGAAATATTAACGAGTTCTTGCTTGCCATCGTGTAGTAGCCCTATGGTGTAAGGTTCGGTTATGCCGAGTAGTGGAAGACAATACTTGAAGAGGAAGGTGTTGCTTCGTACCGATGATTTAATCTGCTCGTTGAGCATGTACTTCTTGAATTGGCTCATGATGGATGCTGCATCATGTCCGTTTATGCTTATAACCTTGCTTCTGGCGTTCGCATACTTCTCTTTGATGTATAGGCCATAGCTGCTGTCGATTTCAAAAATCGAAGGGATGTATACTCGGGATCTATCTTGCCAGGTAAAGTCGAGGAGAATATTGGTATGCCCATCGAATAGGTGGTTGAGGGTGCCGATCCGCTTGGCAAAGCCGTAGGTAGATAGCGAGTCGGGTAGGTTATTTACTATTCGGTTCTTTTCTTGTTCGACCGAGTCTTTAGAGCAGAAGAAGTAGGGGTTGGGGTGGTGCTGCTTAAGGCTGCTAAAGAAGTGGTCGATGTCGGTTTGCATCTCTGCCTTGCTCAGCTGCTTGTTTACCTGGGCTGATGCGCTAGCTCCCACCATGCAGAATAAGGCAATGAGTAGGGCTGCGAGGGCTTTTCGATTGTAATGTGTAATGGCATTCATTGTTAGTTCTATTTTTTATCCGATTCCACAAACCTACAAAACCCCACTCTACTATTCCTAGAGCCTACATCTTTTTTGTTAAAACATCACCTGTTTAAGCTAAATGTTCGGAATATATTTTATACATTCGAAATTAAGTAGGGGAAACGTGCCCTACGAAACAAAATTATTAACCTAAAACCTAGTTTCACTATGGCTTTAGACAACCTAATCTCGGTAACGTTTACGGAGGCGGAGCTAAAAGCAATAGACGATGCTTTGGCGGCACTCGAAACGGTGCTCAAGGGTAAGGCGGTAAACCTGACCTCGGAGCAGCGCGTTCAGTATGGCAAGGTGAAGTACGATATGGAGGTTTGGGTGGGTAAGGCTGCAAGCTACATCTACAACAATGTACCGCTAGTTCCAACGTACATAAATGTGGATGAGCTCCGGCTCGACATGACGGCCCATACTGCCCTTAACCCTCGTATCGACAGGATGTCCAGCATCCTTAAGAACATGGAGGATACCAACGCTGTTCTGGGAGCTGACATCTACAACTCCTGCATGAGCTTCTACCGGGCAATCAAAGTTGCTGCAGGTAGCGTGCCCAGCGCTTCGGCGATCTACGACGACCTGAAGCAGCAGTTCCCCGGTGCTCCAAGTAGGAAGGCCGCAGCTAAGTAGCATCCTTCCCGAATGCCTTCTAATCCTGCTTTACGGTGTAAGGTGGGATTTTTTTATGCCCCACGGGCTGGTTCGGGAACGATGGCAACCCCCTTCTCGCTTATTCATCTCTAACCGATTAGGCATTAAAAGTAGCCTAAGAATGGCAATAACCTGTTCGGAGCAGGTTGCTAACCTATTCGGAACAGGTAATAAGCTGCTCGGAACAGGTTGCTAACCTATTGGGGACAGGTTACTAACCTGCTTGGAATAGGTAATAAACTGTTCGAAACAGGTTACTAACCTATTTGGAACAGGTAATAAGCTGCTCGGAACAGGTTGCTAACCTATTGGGGACAGGTTACTAAGCTGCTCGGAACAGCTTATTGGGGCTCCTTAACCTCCTCGTACCCCAGCTTAAAGGCAATGGGGCGGGTGTAGAGGTAGGTCTTACGGCTGCGCGAGTAGGCAATGGGGCCACCCAGCTGCTTCAGCACGGCTATCAGCAGGTAGAGGTGGCTCTCGGCGATGCCGAGCTTGGCGGCAAACTCTACGGGGGTGCCGGTGGTTGCGCTGCTGATGTAGTGGTGGGCGCCAGTAAGGCGGTGGGCCAGCTTAAGGATATCCATAGGGGTAGGTTTTTGGGTTAATGTATGCTGCTAAGGTAGCAAAATGGGCAACAAATCTCCAATATAATGCTGCCTTGCAGCCCCTAGCAACAAGCAGCCCTGTTATGGGCGAGCAAACCGCATTTGCCGATGCCGGATTTGGGAAATATCAGCTATACTTGCCGAAAATTGGCAAGGAACATGGCTACGGAGAAAACAAACGCAGCACGGCTGCTGGATAGGGCAAAAATTGGCTACGAGCTGGTAGCCTACGAGGTAGACGAAGCCGATCTGAGCGCGGTGCACGTTGCCCAACAGCTCAACGAGCCCGTCGAGCAGGTCTTCAAAACGCTGGTGCTAAAGGGCGATCGGTCGGGGTACTTCGTTTGCGTCATCCCCGGAGCCGAAGAGCTCGACCTGAAGAAGGCCGCCAAGCTTTCGGGCAACAAAAGCTGCGAGATGATCCCGATGAAGGAGCTGCTGCCCATCACGGGGTATATCCGCGGAGCCTGCTCGCCCATAGGCATGAAAAAGCGCTTTGCCATCTACATCCACGAGAGCTGCAACGCCTTCAACCGAATCTACATCAGCGCCGGGAAGCGCGGGCTACAGCTCTACCTAAGCCCGCAGGAGCTGGTTGCCCTGGTAGGCGCTACCGTAGGATTTCTCATTCTGGAGCCCGAAAACGAATAGCCCCAAAGAATTTTAACAAAAAAGGCTCTCCATATCAACATAAATACTAAATTTAGCCACTGTTAAGCTCTATTATTTACTATTCTTTAATGTAGAAAACTATGATTGGTATGGGTTCTGGGGCGCTTATCGCCCTTGTAGCGTTTGCGCTACTTCTAATTCTGATGACGGTGAAGGTTGTTCCACAGCAATCGGCCTACATCATCGAGCGCTTTGGTAAGTTCCACGAAGTGCTAAAGCCAGGTATCAACTTTGTAATCCCCTTCTTCGACAAGGTAGCCTACAAGTACAGCCTCAAGGAGCAGGCCTTCGACATCCCCGAGCAGGTGTGCATCACCCGCGACAACGTACAGGTTATTGTGGATGGCGTGGTATTCCTTCAGGTTATCGATGCCCAAAAGGCCGCATACGGTATCAGCAACTACGTGTTTGCCGTAACGCAGCTCTCGCAAACCACCATGCGTAGCGAGATGGGTAAGATTGAGCTCGACCGCACCTTCGAGGAGCGCACCACCATCAACCGCGCCGTAGTAGAGGCCATCGACGAGGCTTCGCAGCACTGGGGCGTTAAGGTGCTTCGCTACGAGATCAAAAATATAACCCCTCCTCAGTCCGTTCTTCACGCCATGGAGAAGCAGATGCAGGCCGAGCGCGAAAAGCGTGCCCGAATCCTACAGTCGGAAGGCGAAAAGCAGTCGGCCATTAACATTGCCGAAGGCCAAAAGCAAAAGGTCGTGCTCGAGTCGGAGGGTATAAAGCTTCAGCAAATCAACACCGCCGAAGGTCAAGCCGAAGCAATCCGTGCGGTGGCCGTAGCAACAGCCGATGGTATTAAGGCCGTAGCCTCGTCTATTAAGAACGAGGGCGGATACGAAGCCATTCAGCTCCGCGTGGCCGAGCAGCTGGTAGAGCAGTTTGGCAAGCTGGCCAAGACCAACAACACGCTTATCCTTCCTGCTAACTTCGGCGACATGGCCTCTATTGTATCGGGAGCGCTAGCCGTTATCAAGCAGCAGGATGCCAAAGCACCCGGCAACCCAACACCTATTAAGTAATGATGGAGGCAATTAGTCAATCGCAGCTTTGGCTTATCATCGGCTTCATAATGCTGGTGATAGAGATGTTTAGCCTGTCGTTCTTCGCATTCTTTATTGCGATGGGCGCGCTGCTAACAGCCCTGCTCACCTACTTGGGCGTACTGCCAAGCATCGCATGGCAAATTGTAGCCTTCAGCGTAAGCTCTATCCTCTTCCTCATCTTCCTCCGCAAGCTGCTCCGACGAAAGTTCTCGCAAGCCAAAGGAGGCATGGACTACACCGAGTTTGTTGGCGATAGGGTTAACGTACTCCACGCTATTCCGGAGAATGGACGCGGCAAGATCTTCTACCGGGGAACCGAATGGGAGGCCGTAAGCATCGATGGAAAGCCAATAGAAAAGGATACGCTGGTTACCATTCTAAAAATGGATGGCATCGTAGCCATTGTAAAACGATCCTAGAAATTTTTTCGTACCATAAGCAAACAGCCAGCACGCTATTTAAACAGAAGAGGTGCTGGCTGTTATTTTGGCTCTTCGGCTACTCAGAATAGCCACGCAAGTCACTCTCCAGCACAGCATCCCGCATGGTCAGATTTATTTTACGGGAATTGATAAACCAATCTCTATTTTTAGCTAACTTGCGTAAGAATGCTCTTTAACCAAACTATATCAAAGATATCTATGAACCTACGAACCGTCGGCATGCTCGCCCTTCTACTCTCGGCTTCGACAGCAGCTCTTGCTCAAGAACCCTGGGGGCTGGAACGATGCATACAGTATGCCATCAGCAATAACATTACCATAAAGCAGCAGGAGCTTAGGGTGTCCTCTAGCCAGAATGCTGTAAAGAAGGCGCAATGGAGCCAAACCCCATCGCTCTCGGCCAGTAGCAACAACACCGTAAGCTTTGGCCGATCGCGCGACAACTCCAACTTTGCATCGGTAGATAAGACTGCCTGGAGCGGAAGCTTGGGGATAGGCAGCCAGCTGAACCTCTTTAACGGGTTTAGTATCAGGTCTACCATTGCAAAGAGCAAGCTCGATCTCCAGTCGGATTTGCTAGAGGTGGAGCGAACCCGCAACGACATCTCGCTTAATATAGCAGCAGCCTACCTTCAGGTGCTCTTTAACGAGGAACTGGTTTCCATATCCGAGCGCCAGCTGGAGACAACCCACCTTCAGGTCGATCGTACCCAAAAGCTGGTTGATGCCGGCAACCTATCGCAGAGCAACCTGCTCGAGATTCGTTCGCAGCAAGCCCAAGAGGAGGTTTCGTTGGTTAACGCTCAAAACCAGCTCGACATTGCCTATCTTACCCTAAAGCAGCTGCTGGAGCTACCAGCCGACACTGCATTTAAAGTTGAGCATCCGTCGAGGCTAACCGTAAACGAGCAGTACGCCCTAAGCACACCCGGCCTACTCTACCAAACATCGCAAAGCCTACCCCAAATAAAGTCGGCCGAGATAAAAGTAGCCAGCGCCGAAAAGGGAGTGGCGTTGGCAAAGAGCGGCTACTATCCTTCGCTGATGCTGTCGGCACAGTACGGAACCAGCTATTTTAACCAAGCAATGGAGCTAAAAGGCTTGAATCCCGATGGATCGATGATCTATGGTAAACAGGCAATACGCGACCAACTCGATAAGAACCAGAGCATCGGTATCGGGTTGAGCTTAAACATCCCAATCTTCGACAGGTTTAGCACCAAGTACGAGGTTAGCAATGCCCGTATTGGCCATACGCTAGCCCAACTCGATCTTCAGCAGCGTAAGAACACGCTTTATAAGGAGATATCGCAGGCTCATGCCGATGCTGTTGGAGCGCTAAAGAAGTATGCTGCCACGCAAAAAGCTCGTGAAGCTCTTGCCGAATCGTTTAGTAGCATAGACAAGAAATTCAACGTAGGAGCCGCCAACTCGCTCGACTACAATACGGCAAAGAATAAGCTGTCGCAATCGGAGTCGGAGCTGCTACAGGCGAAGTACCAGTTCATTTTTAAGACAAAAATTCTAGACTTTTACAAAGGAGTACCTATTAAACTATAAGCTATGAAAAAGAAGAAGCTTACCAGATACATCATCATCGGAGCCGTTGTCCTTATTATTTTTCTTATAGTTGGAAAGAAGGCCGGATGGTTTGGAAAAGACGAGCTGCAAAAAGTAGCCATCGAAAAGCCTGCCGATCGTCGCATTGTGGAGTATGTTTCGGCAAATGGTAAAATACAGCCCGTTACCGAGGTAAAGATCAGCTCCGATGTGTCGGGCGAAATAGTTGAGCTACCCGTAAAGGAAGGGCAAAGAGTAAAACGTGGCGATTTGCTGTTTAAGGTGAAGCCCGACATGTACATCTCGCAGCGCGACAGGGCAACTGCGGCGCTAAACTCAGCCAAGACGCGCATTAGCCAGGCTCAGGTGCAGCTGCAAAAGGACGAGCAGGCGTACCGTCGTAATAAAACGCTCTTCGAACAGAAGGTGATATCGAAAGCCGAATACGAAACCTTCGAAGCGGCCTACAACTCGTCGAAAAACAACCTACAGGCAGCACAGTACGACTTTCAAAGCGCACAGGCTGCTCTAAAGGAAACCAACGAGAGCCTATCGAAGACTACGGTTTACGCTCCTATGGATGGCATTGTTTCGAAGCTAAACGTAGAGCTGGGAGAGCGCGTTGTTGGAACCATGCAGATGGCGGGTACCGAGGTAATGCGCATTGCCAACCTCAACCAGATGGAGGTGTACGCCGAGGTTAACGAGAACGATATCGTAAAGGTAAAGCTCAACGATACCGCACTTGTAGAGGTAGATGCCTACCTAGGCCATAAGTTCAAGGGAATTGTAACTCAGATTGCCAACACGGCAACATCGTCGGCAACCAGCACCGATCAGGTAATCAACTTCGAAGTGCGCGTGCTGCTGCTCGAAGATTCCTACAAGAGCATCATGAAGGCCGGTATGGCAAGCCCATTCCGCCCAGGCATGTCGGCATCGGTTGAGATTCAAACCAACAGCATTAGCAAGGCGCTTACCATACCAATACAGGCCGTAACCAACTACATCGACACTACCAAAAAGATTGCTCAGGCCTCCAAAGCAAAAAAGAATGAGGAACAATCGGAAGATGAAGAGGTAAAACCTATTGATGAGGACGATGTACTCGACCGCTCGGGAGGCGAAGAGGTTGTTTACGTTTACAACGCTAAACAGAAAAGCGTTAAACGAGTAAAGGTAAAAACGGGCATTCAGGATAACACCTACATCCAAATCCTAAGCGGACTAACCAAAAAGGATGAGGTGGTAATTGCCCCATTTAGCGCCATATCGCGTAAGCTTAAGGACGGAACCAAAGTAGAGGTTGTTCCGGCAGATAAGGTATTTGAATAGCGGTCAAGATTTAAGTATCTTCGCGCCGGAAGCGCAACCTTAAGCGCCCAAGATACAGAAGATACCATGAGCATCATACTATGCATAGAAACGGGAACGGAGGTTTGCTCCGTTTCCCTTTCTAAAGATTCCAAGATCATCGACATCCGCGAAAGCGCAGAACCCCAAGCGCATGCCCGACAGCTCGCTGTATTCATCGATGAACTCCTTAAAAAGAATAGCCTTACCACTAAAGATCTTTCGGCAGTAGCCGTAAGCGAGGGGCCTGGATCGTATACAGGACTTCGCATTGGCGTATCTACCGCAAAGGGTATTTGCTTTGGTTCAGGAATCCCGATGATAGCCATCGATAGCCTTCAGGCGCTTACCCAAGGAGCCATCAACCAGGTGGGCGGCAACACGGGGAGCATCTTTTGCCCAATGATCGATGCCCGAAGAATGGAGGTTTACACCGCGCTTTACCATAGCGATGGAAGTCCTAAAACAGCAACCGAAGCGCTGATCATCGACGAGAATTCGTTTCAGAAAGAACTTGCCGAAAGCAAGGTTTACTTTTTTGGCAACGGTGCGCCTAAGTGTATAGAGATCATCAACCATCCAAATGCAGCATTTATAAACGTTACCCATACGGCTGCCAACATGGTTCACCTTGCCCATCGGCTGTTCGATGCCGCAAAATTTGTGGATGTCGCCTACTTCGAACCATTTTATCTGAAGGATTTTGTTGTGACAAAATCTAAAAAAAATTCGCTTGGCCTTTAGTAAAGTGCGATATTTTTTAGAATCAATGGCTTATATTTGCACCCAAATAAAATAGTAAACCCTTTATGGCAACTACAGCAGATATTAAGAACGGACTATGCATCGAGTTTAACGGCAAGCCCTGTTCGATTGTAGAATTTCAACACGTAAAACCAGGTAAAGGTCCAGCTTTCGTTAGAACTAAGCTTAGAAACCTTGAGAACGGACGCATTATCGAGAACACCTTTAACGCTGGCGTAAAAATCGACGTTATTCGTGTTGAGCGCCGTCCTTATCAGTTCCTATACGAGGATGAGGCTGGATACAACTTCATGCACAACGAAACTTTCGAGCAAATTTCGCTTGATAAGAACCTTATTGAGAACGCTGACCTAATGAAGGAAGGCCAGTACGTAGAAATGATGGTTCATGCTGATAAGGAAGAAGTACTAACCTGCGAGCTTCCTCCATTCGTAGAGCTTGTGGTTACCTACACCGAACCTGGTTTGAAGGGCGATACCGCTTCGTCGAATGCGCTTAAGCCTGCAACCCTCGAGACTGGTGCAGAAGTACGCGTTCCTCTCTTCATCAACCAAGACGAGAAGATTAAGATTGACACTCGCACTCGCAGCTATGTAGAGCGTGTTAGAGGTTAATTGAAAAATACTTTTATAAAAGAGAGGTAGCTGCAAGGCTGCCTCTTTTGCTTTTATGCAGTGTGCTACTAGCTATCGGCCGTTTCGAAAGTTACCGTTGCGGGCTTATGGCTTGGCGTTACGTCGCTCTCGAACGATTCGCCCACAACCGCTGCCGAAAAGAATACGTGGCTGCCCTTCACCTCAACTCCCCTTACGGGTTGGTAGCTGGCAGTAAGGTGTACTGTACGAGTTCCAACGAAAAGGAACAGCGGACCTACATAGGCTTCATTTCTTCGCAATGCCTCCCATCGCTTTAGCTCCTCCTCCTTGTTAATAACATGCTCGCAAAGAATCATGTTAAACAATTCGATGAAGTCTAGATCGACGCCAAAGGTTTGGCAGAATCGGCTATTGGCCCACTCTAGGTTTCCCTTAAGGTCGAACTCGGCAAGCAGGAATGCCTCCCCAAAGGCATCAATGGTTCGCTTGTGCACGGCTATCCTTTCCAGAAAGTTGGCTCGTTCGGTGTTGGCTTCGTTTCTAACCTGCTCTATTTGACTCTCCATATCCGCCATTTGCTGGTGTAGCAGTTCCTCCCTGTGCTCGAAAGCCTCCTGTGTGGCGTGCAGCTCCTCGAGATTCTGGCGCAGCTCCTCCTCCTGTGCGGCCAGCTCCTGCGCCTGCATCTTGGTCTGTTCCAGCAGGCGAGCTGTGGCGATAGACGTTCGCAAGCCTAGCAATCGTGCGGCAAGGATGCCTGCGGCTCGTTCGAAGAGCTCCACCTCTACCTTTTCGAAAACCCTAAACGAGGCCAGCTCCATCACCCCGATTGCCATGCTGTCGACAATAAGAGGGATAACCACCACGCAGCGCGGGCTTGCCTCGCCCAGCGCCGATGCTATTGGGCTATAGTCCGAAGGCACGTTGGTTATGTAGATAGTCTCCTTCTCCCAGAAGCACATTCCGGCTAGGCCGTCGCCAAGTTCTACTCGCTTCTGGTAGTACTTGCGGCGGTCGAAGGCGTAGGTGGCCACCATTCTAAGGTAGGATACCTCATCGTCGTCCTTCTCCTCGAGCATAATGCCCGCCTGATTTAAGCCCGAATACTTAACAACTCCTGTAAGAAACTCGTTGCAGAGCTCCTCGATATCGTCCTTACCCTTGTTTACAATGTCGTTTACCAGCGTAATCCCCTCGTTTATCCAGAGGCGAATGCGGCTATCCTCTTCCTGCCGATGCCGCTCTTGGGCTACCTGCGAGAGCTTATTTCGCATCTCCAAAAGGCTCTCGCCCACTTCGCCGGAGTTGTCGAAGACGCTAATGTTGGCCTCGAAGTTGCCGTTGCCCACCTCTACGGCAAAATCGCGCGTGTTGCTTAAGGCCCCGATTAGCTTATTGAGCGATGACTCCATGGCGGCAATCTCGTCGGAACCCTCAACGGCCATTGCTTGGGGGAGTTCCCCTTTGCCAAGGCGCATGATGTAGCCCTGCAGCTTCTTTATCGACTTTAGTATGTGCGATGAGGTGAGCAGCAAAATGGCCGCTACCAGCGACGATAGCAGTATGATTACGGCAAACAGCACGAAGAGCGAGCGGTTGCTCCGGCTCTGCTCGTGCTCCTTAACCTGAAGGCGGGCATGGTTGAGCGCCTGCTCGAAGCTGTCGGCGAAGCTATTCATTGTAGCAGAAGTGCCGCCATTATCGTTTAACCCGACCTTCACCCCAAGCGCTACGTACTCCTCAAAGTACTTCTGGTAATTCTGAAGCAGCCCTACCATAGTTGGCGACTTCACCTTGGTAAGCATGGCGGCCATCTGCCCCTTAAACTTGGAGAGGTAGGTGGTGTCGTTGCGGAGCATAAAGTCCTTTTCGTGGCGGCGGAGCATCAGCATATCGGTCATCAGCTCGTAGCTGCTGCCCTTCTTGAGCTCGCCCTCTACCTCGTGAATGGCCTTGCGCATGCTGCCTACCACGCCTTCGTCCTTAAACCCGACAACCCGTACGAGCGAGACCAGCTGCTTAAACGAGCGGCTGTAGCCGTTTAGCCCCTGCTGCATGGCGGCCATATCGGCCTGAAGTTCGGTGGAGGCAAAAGCATCGTTCGCCTTAAGCTCGGCAATGGTGCTCCGCGTAATGGCCAAGATGCTGTCGAACTCGGCTACGTATCGGCTTTGCCCGGTGGCAAAGAACTCAGGATTCTTGGTGTCGAGCTTTACAAAGTCCTTCTCGTTCTTGCGGAGCCGGAGTGCGCACTCGGCCAGATGGTCTATTCGGCTAAGCGTGGTGTAGTTTCCGATGGAGCTGTGGATGGAGGCATTGGTAACAAGAAGGATGATGCCCATGATAACGGTAATCCCAGCAGTGGTAAAAAGAAGGAGGGTTCGGATGGAGAGTCGGTGTAGTATCATTTTTTGAGTCTATTTTCTAGCACAAAGTTAGACGCGCCTTCCTGGCCTACCGAGAAGCCATCTTTACCATTGAGCTAAGAATACATCACCCAAAAAAAGCTTGCAGCTAACATTTGAGCCCTATATTTGCGGCAGCTTTAGGACAAAACTCGCACAACCATGCTGGTAGATCTACACTCGCACACCACCTTCTCCGACGGACGAAGCTCCCACTCCGAGATGGTTGAAGCCGCCATCCAACGGGGGATAGCCGTGTACGGCATCTCGGACCACCTCTGCTTTCACGACAACCCTTGGACCACGAAGCCCCACCTCTTCGAGGATATGCGCAGCACCATGGCCGCGCTGAAGACGGGCACATCATCCGCCAAGATCCTTTTTGGGATGGAGGTGGACTACGTGCCGGGGTGCGAAAGCCGCGTAGCCCTGCTGAAGGCCGATAACGGCTGGGACTACATCATCGGCTCGGTGCACTACCTCGGCGACTGGAACATCGACAGCAACGCCCCCGACTGGGAGGGCAAGGATGTGGATGCGACGTACTCCCGCTACCTCGATCTTTTAGAGGAGATGGTGGATACCGGCCTGTACAACATCGTTGGCCATCTTGATCTGCCCAAAAAGTACGGCCACTACAGCAGCATCGACCTTACCGAAAAATACCTAAGCATTGGGCAGAAGATAAAGGCCAAGAATATGGCCTACGAGATCAACACCAACGGCAGGATTAAGCCCTGCAACGACTTCTACCCCCACCGCACCATCGTTGAGCTGTACCACCAGCTGGGCGTAGACGTCACCCTCGGCTCCGATGCCCACCACCGCGACAACGTCGGGCAATTCTTCGACGAAGCCGCTGCGATGCTTAGGGCGGTGGGCTATACGCGCATCTGCTACTTCGAGAAGGGGGAGAAGCGCTACCTGCCGCTGTAGAACAAGGAGAAAGCTGTAGGCACATCGTCAAAAAAGGCAGGGTTTAGGCTGCTTTTTACATCCTGCACCCTGCAATTTGCAAGGTTCACCCTGCTCTTTGCAGGGTACAGGCTGCTTTTTGCAGGGTGTACCCTGCTTTTTACGTTCTCGACCCTGCAATTTGGAAGGTGTACCCTGCTCTTTGCAGGGTGCAGGCTGCTCTTTGCAGGGTCGACCATTCAAAAAGCATCCTCTAGCTTCGTTTGGCAGACGCCTTAGCCCATAGCCGGGTCTATCCAAGCTGTCTATAGTTGTTGAAATAGAGTTGAGCACTACGCGGGAATTCTGCAGCCGCAAAAATCCTAAATCGAAGCGTACTCGATCCTTCCGCGGAATGCCGAAGCGCCAGCCGTCTCGTTAATCCCCTCGAATTCGAAGATGCTGGGCTCTTTGGTGCAGCGCACCAGCTTTATGGAGCTGCCGAGCATCGTTTCCTTTAGGTAGTTGATCGAAAGCCTTACCGGATTTCGCTCGAGCAGGAACTCGAGAGGCAGGGTGTCCACCATCCAATCGATGTAGCGGGTGGAGGTTACGTGACGGTTCAGGTCGATATCGAAAAAGGTTGGGGTAACAAAGAACTCGTCGCAACCAGAAACCTCGTTAAGCCGCTCGGGGCTGTATCCCAGCGCGTGCTTCTCGCGAAGGTGAGTAAAATACTGCATTTGCTCGGGATTAAAGCGCTTGGGGCGCTTAGAGGTACGGTCGATGGCCAGCCAGCCCGAAGTTGCTCGGGCAACCACCCCACCCTTTCGGTCGCGCACCACAAAATCGCGGAGGTAAAGTATCCCCTCTATATCCTTTGGCCAGGTTTCCACCACCAATTCCTCGCTCCAGCTAACGGGGCGGTAAATTTCGACGGTAAGATTCCTAAGTACCCAGAAGAGATGCTGCTGGCTAAGGTCGCCAAAGCCAAATCCAAGCCTCTCGGCCGAGCCGATGGCCGATTGAATCAGCAGGTTTACCATTGCGCCCAAGCGAAGGCGGGCGTTCATGTCGGTGTCGGCCGATGTTATGCTATAGGGGGTAAAAAGGGTTAGCTGTTGTTCTGTAAGCTCTGTCATTTCCGTAGTTTTTTCAGCAACGAATGGTCAATCCTCACGGATGCACAAAAGTAGCCAAAAAGAGGGCTCGTGATGCCCGCTACAGTTCATCTCCTACTTCTCGAATTACACCTTTTGCAAATCAAGTGGGTAAAAATGAGCGCCACCTAATCCCAAAGCGCGCTATCGACAACAGACTAGCGGCTACTCGCGCTCCTTTGTCAGCACAAACCCCTCGAAGCTGGTAACAAAAAAATACCAAAGTAGAAAGGTAACGCCAAACACGATACATCCAAGCACAATTGAAACTTGTAGGTAGCTCATAATCCCTTCCACTATAAAATAGTTGAAGAATATAGGAAGAATACCCACCGCGATAAGAATTAGTCGCTTCCCGCTGTTAACAGCCAATTCTGAACCGCATTTGCTACAATTCCAAGTCGAGCCGGAAAAGTTGAAGATCACCTTACGGTAGTATTCGGAGAGCGAATACTTGTAGCCGCAATTTGGACATGTTCTTGATTTCATATTCCAAGAATTAATAAGGTTTACAGCTCCCATTAGCTCACACAACAGATTATTTCCCCGTGTAAATATATGTTTATTTATAATACGTTAAATGCCTTAAGTAAGCCTAATGCTGATTTAGTTCGAACGGCAGTAACTTATCTACTTCTGAAAATCAAACGCCGCCTTGGACGGGCAACACAATAGCTACAGCATACACCTTTTTATATGTTCCAAAATCTACACCCTTGCCCAATGCTGCTGATGATGGCATGTAAATACCGGCTGGGACGAATGCCGTAAGTGCAGATAAGAAGTCTACCACAAAGCTTCAGCATAAAATGAGAGGCTACAGATTTTCGAACAATATTTCCAATGCTAGCTTTCGACTATTTCAAATTAAAAATACCCAAAAAGAACATTACAGATAATTACAAATCGGCAAAAGCGTAAAATAAACCCTAAATAAAATATAATTATTACCTCTATTTGTGTAAATTTTCACATAATCGTTAGTGTTAACTTTATCACAGAAAAAGTCACACAAAAAAAGCCCAAAGTTAACCTTGTTTATATGTTTTGATTTGCATAGCCTCACTGATTATATGACAGTTAACAACAAACACCACAACAAGCTAAGTTGTTCAATATAGTGTTAACAACAAATTCTTGTTATTTTATTCACAACTTCATCTACCATCAAATCATGGTGTTTAAAGACATTTTTTATCCCTATTGTTCCACCATAACAGACTTTATATAAAGTAATATTTTTATTGCAAAACAGAATAAACCGTTTAATTTTGCGCCAATTCTAAAAGCCAAAATTTGATTACTAATTTAAACTCGATGCTTATGCAAGCAACGCTATTTGGCTACACATTTTCTCCTCCTGTTTAGAGATGCGCTAACGCATCTGTTTTTTAATCACCTTGGCACTAACCATCGATGATCCACTGCATGCGGCAGGCATTCGGTGGATGTGATGCTTGTATTTCTATTTCAACACTATAATTAAGGCTTATATATGGGAAGTGTATCACTCCTTTTGCTAATGTTCTGCGGCCTATTCTTCGCTGCTTTGGCTATTGGGCTGGGTAAAGCAATGTCGGTTAAAAAGCCAAATCCCCTAAAGGAAGAGGCCTACGAGTGCGGTATCCAAACCGAGGGAGCCACATGGATTCAGTTCCATGTTGGTTACTATCTCTTTGCCCTTGTCTTTTTGCTCTTCGATGTCGAGATCGCGTTTATGTACCCTTGGGCTGTGGCCTTTAGGAGCGTAGGCGTTGTGGCGCTCGTAGAGATGCTCTTTTTTGTGCTCGTACTGTTTCTCGGGCTGCTATATGCCTATAAAAAGAAAGCGCTACAATGGATGTAACTCAAAAACCTGATTTCCCCGGCGAGGTTTATGCCGACGAAACAGGAAAAACCAACTTCTTGGTTACCACGGTTGACAAGCTGGCCAACTGGGCTCGTAGCAACTCGCTATGGCCGCTTACCTTCGGGACAAGCTGCTGCGCCATCGAAATGATGTCGGCAGCATCGGCCAAGTACGACTGGTCGCGATTCGGATTCGAGGTGGCACGCGCTACCCCACGCCAGGCCGACCTGATTATCGTAGCAGGAACCATTACCTACAAAATGGCCCCCGTACTAAAGCGACTTTACGACCAAATGGCAGAGCCCAAGTACGTTATTGCCATGGGTGCCTGCGCCGTATCAGGCGGACCATTCTTTTACAACTCCTACTCGGTAGTAAAAGGTGTCGACAACGTAATTCCGGTTGATGTTTACATTCCCGGATGCCCACCACGCCCCGAGGCTTTACTAGAAGGGATGATGGCCCTTCAGGCGAAGATCATGAAGTCGAGAGCCTACGTAATAGACAAACCCAAAAAGAAACAGGACGATGAGTAGAGAAGAGCTAAAGGACTACCTTACCAGAACGTTCCCACAGTATACGGTAGAGGATACGTTCGATTTTCCGCTACTATGGGTTCCAAAGGAAGACCTCGTAAAGGTGCTTTCGCGCCTTAAGAACGACGACGCCACACTGTTTAACTTTCTAATGTGCGAAACAGCCGTAGATCGTAAAACCTACTTCGAGGTGGTTTACCACCTACACTCCTACCCTCACAAGCACGACATGGTACTTAAAGTAAAGCTCGAAGATCGCGACAATGCAGAGGTAGACTCAGCCATATCGCTTTGGGCTGGAGCCGAATTCTTCGAAAACGAGATTTTCGACCTTTTTGGTATCCGTTTTAACGGCCATCCCCACCTTCGCCGCTTTATGCTTGGCGAAGATTGGCCAGGATATCCGCTACGTAAAGATTATACCGATGAACATATGATATCGCTGTAACCCTATGGAGATCATTAAACATTTTTCAGAGTCTGAAGACGAGCAAAGTTTTGTCATCAACATTGGGCCGCAGCACCCCTCTACCCACGGTGTACTTCACCTAAAGATGAGGCTTAATGGCGAAACGGTTGTTGACGTAGAACCTAATCTAGGGTATATCCACCGTGGTATCGAAAAAATGAACGAGGCGCTAACCTATAAGCAGTGCGTTCACCTTACCAGCCGTATGGACTACCTCTCGGCTCACATGAACAACCAGGCAGTATCACTAGCCGTTGAAAAGGGTATGCAAATCGAGGTTCCAGCCCGTGCTCAGGCCATACGTATTATAATGGCCGAGCTGCAACGCCTTGCTTCGCACCAGCTATGGTGGGGATGTCTTGGTTTGGACATGGGAGCCGTAACTCCATTCTTTCTCGGCTTCCGCGAGCGCGAAACCATCCTCGAAATCTTCGAAGAATCGACCGGGAACCGCCTTACCATGAGCTACATTACCCCAGGAGGTGTTCTTCAGGATATACATCCTAACTTTGTGAAAGATGTGAAGCGTTGGATCGAGCAGTTTAAGAAGAACCTTCCCGAGTTCGACCAGCTGTACACCAACAACGTTATTGTTCAAAGCCGTTTGAAAGGAATCGGACGAATTAGCTTAGAGGATGTCATCAGCTTTGGGGCATGTGGTCCGGTTGCGCGTGCTTCTGGGTTAGCATGCGATGTCCGCAAGCGCTTCCCTTACGATGGATACGATAAGCTTCAATTCGAAGAGATCATCTACAAAGGCGGTGACTGCTGGGATCGCTACATGGTTCGCATGGACGAGATGAAGCAGTCGATAAGCATCATCGAGCAGCTGATTGACAATATCCCCTCGGGTCCCTACCGCGAAAAGCTGAAGGGTGTTCCTAAAGTGCCAGAGGGCGAGTACTACCAGCGCGTAGAAACCGCTCGTGGCGAACTAGGCGTGTACCTGGTGAGCGATGGAGGTTCTAAACCCTACCGCTTAAAGTACCGCACCCCAAACTTTGCCAACCTAAGCGCACTGCGTAAAATGTTTATCGGCCAAAAGATTGGCGATATGATCGCCATCATGTCGACGCTCGACTTAATAATCCCTGATATTGATAGATAGATGGGCGATATGGGATATGAGATAAGCGATGTGCGACGTGGGATTTTTATCACAAATCACCTTTCGCAATACGCAAATCACAAATCTCACTTTGCAAATCTTAAACAAGAACAATAATGTTACTAACAATCACACTAGCAGATATCATCCATTCGATTGATACTTGGCTCAACCAAACCCTAAGCCCCAATCTCGCGCTAGCGGCCGAGCTGGTGCTAGGTGGATTAGCCATTATCGGTTTGGTAATCGTAATGGCAATCGTAATGGTTTACGCCGAGCGTAAGATTGCCGGATTTATGCAGATGCGCTACGGTCCAAACCGCGTTGGAAAATGGGGATCGCTTCAGGCTGTGGCAGATGTGCTTAAACTCTTTATGAAGGAGTGCCTTACGCCCAAGAATGCCGATAAGCTCATGTTTGCCATTGCTCCATTCTTGGTTACAGCCGTAAGCTTTATGACCTTTGCACCGATGTCGTTTGCTCCAGGCGTTCAGTTCTGGGATATCAACATTGGCGTATTCTACATTGCCTCAGTAAGCTCACTTTCGGTAATTGGTATTCTAATGGCAGGTTGGGCATCCAACAACAAGTACGCACTACTTGGTGCTATGCGTAGTGGTGCACAAATCGTGAGCTACGAGCTATCATCAGGCCTTTCGCTGATTACCATCGTACTTATGGTAGGTAGTCTTAGCGTTAAGGATATCATTATGAGTCAGGGCGACCTATGGTGGATATTTAAGGGTCACATCCCTGCTGTTGTAGCCTTTGTGGTGTACATTATCGCAAGTACTGCCGAGCTAAACCGTGCACCTTTCGACCTTGCTGAAGCTGAGCAGGAGCTAACCGCCGGATTCCATACCGAGTATTCGGGAATGCAATTCGCCATGTTCTTCCTCTCGGAATACTGCAACCTGTTTGTGCTATCCATGCTTGCCGCTACCGTCTTCCTTGGCGGATGGATGCCGTTCCATATTCCAGGTCTCGAAGTATTCAATCACCTGATGGACTACATCCCCGGTGTAGTTTGGTTCTTTGGCAAAACGTTTGCCATTATCTTCCTAATCATGTGGTTCCGTTGGACGTTCCCCCGCTTACGTATCGACCAGCTGCTGAAGCTCGAGTGGAAGTATCTGCTACCGGTTAGCATCGTTAACATGGTAATTGCGGCCATAATCACCCTTATGAACTGGTTCCTATAATCCGCAACACAATGAAAAGCATATTCAACTACTATAAAAGCATATTCCTTGCACTTCGCTCGCTATGGCAAGGGATGAAGCTTACGGGCTACTACTTCTCGCATCCTAAAAAGATGCTGGTACAGCCTTACCCCGAAAACCGCGATACGCTGGTTATTCCTAGTCGCTTTAAGGGAAATCTTACGCTTATCCACGATGCTGAGAACCTTCACGCTTGTACGGCTTGCGGTATTTGCGAGATCAACTGTCCAAACGGTACCATTAAGATTCTATCTAAGATGGAGGAGCAGGAGGATGGTAAGAAGAAAAAGGTACTCGACAAGTGGGTGTACCACATGGGGCTTTGCACCTTTTGCGGCTTATGCGTAGATGCCTGTCCGAGCGATGCCATCGCCTTCGACAATACCTTTGAGCATAGCGCTTACAAGAGTACAACCCTCAACAAGGTGCTCAACAACCCTGGTTCTAAACTTAAATCGACCGTAAAATGAGCGCAGAGTCTATAATATTCTACATTTTGGCGTCACTTGCAGTTACCTTTGGTGCACTAACCGTGTTTTCCCAAAAGGTTTTTCGATCGGCAATATATCTGCTTTTCACCATGGTAAGCATTGCCGGCATCTACTTTCTAATGAACATGGAGTTTATTGCCGGACTGCAAATCCTGATTTACGTGGGAGGTATCGTGGTGCTCATCATCTTTTCGATATTCCTCACTCACCAATCGGGGAAGAAGCTGCCATCGAGCAAACGTAGCAACCTATTTTGGGGTGGACTTCTTAGCGTAGCAGGACTTCTGCTTACCCTTGGAGTAGCGCTATCGCATGATTTTCCACAGGATAGCCAAGAGAATATAGATGCTTCGGTAAAGACAATTGGCTTGCAGATGCTCGACTATACAAACCACGGATACGCACTGCTCTTCGAGGTGATTAGCTTCCTGCTTCTTGCCGCGCTGGTTGGTAGCATTGCCATCGCCATTAAAGAAAAAAACGAGTAAGAGATGGAACAAATTCCAATAACACACTTTTTGGTGCTTAGCACCCTGCTGTTTTTTATCGGGATTTTCGGCTTCTTCACCCGCCGCAACATGATCACCATGCTGATGTCGGTGGAGCTTATCCTTAACAGCGTTAACATCAACTTCGTTGCATTTAACAAGTACCTATATCCCAATCAGCTCGAGGGCGTATTCTTTACCCTTTTCGTAATTGCCATTGCGGCAGCCGAGGTTACGGTGGCCATCGCCATCATCATTAACCTCTACCGCAAGTTCAATACGGTTGATATGGACGAGGCTGATACCCTAAAACACTAAGCTATGAATTTGGATATTGCAGCAATACTTATTCCGCTACTTCCGCTACTCAGCTTTGTGGTGATTGGCCTTTCGGGCAAGCATATGAGCCATAAGATGGGTGGCATTATTGCCACCACCGCTATTTTGGCATCGTTGGCGCTATCGCTGGTAGTAGCAAAACAGTACTTCTTTGATTTTGGCAAGGTAAACGACGTTTACCAGCCTCATATAGCCTTTAATGCACAGTGGCTCGTGTTCAACAGCTCGCTGAGCATCAACTTCGGAGCAATTCTCGATCCTATTTCGGTGATGATGCTTGTGGTGGTAACCGCCATCTCGTCGATGGTGCACATCTACAGCATTGGCTACATGCACGGCGACGAGCGCTACAAGTACTTCTACTCGTACCTATCGCTCTTCTCGTTCTCGATGCTAGGACTAGTTCTTTCTGTCAACATCTTTCAGATGTACATCTTCTGGGAGCTTGTGGGCGTTTCGTCGTTCCTGCTTATCGGGTTCTACTTCACCAAGCAGTCGGCTATTGCTGCTGCTAAGAAGGCGTTTATCGTTACCCGCTTTGCCGACCTAGGCTTCCTTATCGGTATTCTAGTGCTTGGCTTTGGAGCCGATTCGTTTGATATCTCAACCATCATCGAGCGCTTAACCACCACCGGTTCGATGCAAATGCTCGGAATGAAGGCGGTAACCTTCCTCGGACTCTCGTCGCTATCGTGGGGTGCGCTGCTTGTCTTTGCAGGAGCTGCCGGTAAGTCGGCTATGTTCCCGTTGCATATATGGTTACCCGATGCGATGGAAGGTCCAACTCCTGTATCGGCGCTTATCCACGCAGCCACCATGGTTGTTGCAGGTGTTTATTTGGTTGCCCGTCTATTCCCTGTTTACTCCATATCGGCACCCGAAGTGCTTCACTTCATTGCCTACGTTGGGGTATTTACGGCAGTATTTGCGGCCATCATTGCCACTACGCAAAACGACATTAAGCGCGTGCTAGCGTTCTCTACCCTTTCGCAAATTGGCTACATGATGTTTGCCATTGGCGTTGCCGGTTGGGGAGCAGAGCAGAGCGAGGGCTTCACCGCATCGATGTTCCACCTGTTTACCCACGCGTTCTTTAAGGCGCTGCTATTCCTTGGTGCTGGTGTGGTTATCCATGCCATCCACAGCAACGATATGCAGGATATGGGCGGACTACGCAAAATGCTACCTATTACCCACATCACCTTCCTTATCGCCTGCTTGGCCATAGCGGGTATTCCTCCATTTGCCGGATTCTTCAGCAAGGAGGCAATCCTTAGCTCAGCCTTCCAAGCCGATAAGCTCATCTTTGTGCTAGGCGTATTTGCCAGCGGACTTACCGCATTCTATATGTTCCGTCTCTACTTCAACATATTCTGGAGTAAGCCTGCCGAAAACCATCACAACCACGAAAAGGGTGCAGGGTTTATGACACTTCCCCTTATCATCTTGGCTGTTGGTGCCATATTCGCCGGATTTATTCCATTTGGCGAGTACGTATCGGCCGATGGTAAGCCGCTCGAATTAGTTGTTCACCTTGGCTTCTCAGTTCTTCCGGTTGCAATAGCCCTTGCAGGCATCCTTATCGCCTACGTGCTCTACTTTAGGAGGAACGAGCGTCCCGACAGAATGGCCGCATCGCTTAACGGCGTATACAAAGCGGTGTACAACAAGTTCTACATCGATGAGGTTTACCTCTTCGTAACCAAGAAGATTATCTTCCGATTTATTGGCCGTCCTGCTGCCTGGTTCGACCGCAACGTGGTAGATGGAGCCGTTCAGCAATCGGGACTACTTTCCGAGAAGCTATCGTACGGCATCAAGCAGATGCAGTCGGGTAAGCTGCAAGCCTACACCATGTACTTCCTTGGAGGGGTAATTGTACTTGCCGCTATTCTAATCTTTAAATTCTTGTAACCATGAGCTTGCTAGTATACCTACTATTAATACCGCTACTTACTTCGCTGCTGCTGCTGGTTCCCAAAAAAGGAATTGCCATTAAGCAGATTGCGCTGGTTGGTAGCATCATCCAGCTGGGGTTTGCCTCATGGCTAACCGTACACTACATGTCGCTTCGCGCCGCCGGCGAAAAGGCGCAGATGCTCTTCACCCAAAGCATTCCTTGGTTTGCTCCGCTAAACATCAACTTCTCGGTTGGTGTCGATGGAATTGGCCTTGCCATGATTATGCTTACCGCAATGGTGGTGGTTGCAGGCGTGCTAATATCGTGGAAGATCGAAAGCCGTATCAAGGAGTTCTTCTTCCTGCTAACCTTTCTAAGCGTTGGAGCTTACGGCTTCTTCGTATCGCTCGACCTGTTCATGCTCTTCTTCTTCCTGGAGCTGGCCGTAATCCCCAAATACCTTTTAATTGGCATCTGGGGTAGCGGTAACAAGGAGAAGAACGCCATGAAGCTGGCGCTTATGCTTATGGGCGGGTCGGCAATTGTATTCCTAGGGATGATTGGCCTTTACCTTGCCTCGGGCTGGTACTTTGGCAACAACACCTGGGATCTGCAAACCCTTGCCGCCATGAACTTCCCTATGGAAATTCAGATACCCATTTACCTGCTCACCTTTGTTGGGTTTGGCGTATTTACCGCCATGTTCCCCTTCCATACCTGGGCACCCGATGGTCACTCGTCGGCACCTACTGCCGCATCGATGTTCCTTGCCGGTATTTCGATGAAGCTGGGTGGATACGGAGCCCTTCGCGTGGCTACCTACCTGATGCCAGGTGCTGCCGTACAGTACTCGTGGATCTTCATCATCCTTGCCGCTATAGCCATATTCTACGGCGCGTTTGCAACGCTTATGCAGCGCGACCTTAAGTACATGAACGCGTACTCGTCGGTATCGCACTGCGGTTTCGTGGTTCTCGGTATTGCCGTGGTAACCCAAACCGGAATGACGGGCGCCGTGATGCAAATGGTATCGCACGGTATTATGACGGCCCTCTTCTTTGCCGCTATCGGTATGATATACGAGCGTACCCACACCCGTATGGCCGATGAGCTGGGAGGCGTTTTCACCCAAATGCCATTCATCGGTACATCATTCATTATTGCTGGACTTTGCTCGCTGGGTCTTCCCGGCTTTAGCGGTTTCGTTTCGGAGATGACCGTCTTTGTTGGATCGTGGGAGCGTGCAGGCCTCTTCTACAAGGTGGCCACCATCCTTGCCGCATCATCAATTGTGGTAACGGCCGTATACATTCTCCGCGCTGTTGGAACCGCCATTTGGGGAACCATTAAGAACGCCGAGTTCAAGCAGCTTACTGACGCAACCTGGAACGAGCGCTTTGCCGTTATCCTGCTGGTTGCCGGTATCGTATTTATCGGCACAATGCCCTTCTGGCTAACCAACCTTATTGGTCCAGACGTGCAGGAGATCGCTAAACGCCTAGTATTATAACCCGAAAATTGAACGAAATGCTTCAATACCTTACGCTAATGCGCTTCGAATGGATGATTGCCCTCATCATCATTGCGCTTTTCATTTTCAACCTTACCGCGTTCGACAAGAGGGTTAAGTCGTTCCTTACGGTGATGAACTCGTTGCTTATCGCCAACTTTGTGATTGGGATTCTCCCCATGGCCGATGGAACGCTGTTCGACGGATTCTTCAACACCAACGGGCTGATTGTACTCGAAAAGAGCATCCTCAACCTTGGTCTTGTGCTTATATCGCTATCGTCTACTACCTGGCTGATGTACCTTAAGAAGCGATTCGAGTTTTTCGTGCTGATGCTCTCCAGCATCCTAGGGATGTACGTTATGCTCTCCAGCGGCCACGTGCTTCCGCTGTACATTGGACTAGAGCTGGCCAGCATTCCGCTTGCAGCGCTTGCCGCCATTCAAACCAGCAGCAAGGCTTCGTCGGAGGCGGGCATCAAGCTGATTATGACATCGGCCTTCTCGACAGGTATCACCCTATTCGGTATCTCGCTGCTCTACGGGGCTCTTGGAGGGCTTAGCTTTACCCATATCGAGTCGAGCATCCACGTAAACGCAATGGTGCTGTTGGCCTTTGTGATGATCCTTAGCGGCTTTGCCTTTAAGATGTCCATCGTGCCCTTCCACCTGTGGACGGCCGACGTTTACGAGGGCGCACCAACGCCCGTTACCACCTACCTTTCGGTGCTATCGAAGGGTGCCGTGGTGTTCATCTTCATTACCGTGCTCTACCGCGTGTTCGGCTCACTAAAGGACGAGTGGCTCTACGCCATCAGCATCCTTTCGGCCATCACCATGACTGTGGGTAACCTCTTTGCCATGCGCCAAACCAACCTTAAGCGATTCCTAGCCTTCTCGTCTATCGCTCAGGTGGGCTTTATCCTGGTGGGTATTGCTGGGGCTTCGCAAATGGGTATCGACTCGTCGGTGTACTTCATTATCATCTACCTGTTCAGCAACATCGCCCTCTTTGGCATAATTGCCGCCATTGGCGATGCAACGGGCAAGGAAGACCTCAACAGCTACAAGGGGCTCTTTAAGACCAACCCCTTCTACGCGCTGGTGTTTGCCATTGCCCTCTTCTCGCTGGCAGGCGTTCCGCCAACCGCAGGGTTTTTCGGTAAGCTCTTCCTGATTACTTCGGGACTAGGATCGAAGATCTATCCGTTGCTGGCCATTGCCACCATCAACATGGTGCTATCGCTCTACAACTACCTACGCGTAGCTCGCGTTGTTATTATCAGCGCACCAACCGAGGAGTCGATTCCAACCATAAAGAGCCCTACGCTTACCACGCTGGTGCTGGTAGTATCAACCATCTGCATCGTGGCGCTAGGATTTGTTGGTTCGCTCTACAAGCTCATCAATACGCTTAGTGCGGCGGCTTAAGAAGAAGTTAAACGAAGTTATTTCAGAAGTTAGAGGAAGTTAGACGAAGATAAAGCAAGATACTTGACCCATACTACTCACGTTTGACGAAGGCAAGAGACTTTGCTTAACAAAGTAAATTTCATGCGTCAGCCTTCGTTTAACTCCTGAAATACCTTCGTCTAACTTCGTATAACTCCATTGTTATTACCTTTATGGTTGCCGTTCCCAAACAGTTCGCGACTAATGTCTAATATCTAGCGTCTAATACCTATCATCTAAAACAATGTCATTAAACCCACACCATACCGTAGCGGAGCTCGATGGCAAGCCCTGCTCGATTGTTGAGAAGAACGTTACGCCCGAGCGTGCCAGCCACATTGCCGGCATCCTTAGCGCCAGCGGCCTAGAGGTTGTTACCGTTAACCAGGACGAAAAGGTTACCGTTGGCGTAACCGACATCCTCTTTAACCCCGTAATGGCCGTGTACAACCGCTACCTGAAAACCAGCGAGGGAAAGGTGGTAACGCCTGCCCTATGGTTCCACAACGACAGCGCTTATAAGGGGCTGTACTGGTTGAGACGATAAAACCTACATCGTACTATAAAACAATAGCCGCAGTAGCATTTACTGCGGCTATTGTTTTTTATACTATTCATCTATTCGGCAAGGCTACTGCCCATAGCCGTCAAGCTAAGGATTGTATAGTCCTATATTTTAGAAAGGAATGGATAGATAACAAGCACCTGAGCATGATTGAAACTGCTTATCCCCTCTTTTGGAGGGGCAGGGGTGGGTTAAGACGTTTTACCCACCCCTACCCCTCCCAAGAGGGGATAACGTGCTGCTATTGGGTATTTATCCTTTTGAATTCAAACTTATCTTGACAGCTAAGGCCTCCCACCTTAGTCGAACAAGGCACCTTCAGTATTTGACGGTTTTTAAAGTCTTTTGATTATTTCGGAGCATTAAAATGGCTTTCTCCGCTCTAGTCTGCCTTGTAGCTTCTTGCTTGGCAGACCCAACCCAATCACAATACCCTTGCTTATAGGATTTAGATAATGAATTGAAAAAGTCTTGTGCGTCTTTGTCGACATCGAGTAACCGTTGAAGCTCTTGAGGAACTCCTTCAATGTGATTTCCTTTTTCCATCATGATATTCTGATTTAATCGGTTTACATAACTTTGTCACTAACGTCTTCGCCAAGACTACTGCTCTTATTATATCCCATGTCGTAGTCTACATCAGCGTACAAGGCTAGGCGAAGACTGCTACTTATATTCTAGACCTCTACCCTCATCGTCTGAATCTCGGATTAAAAGCATTACTCAGATTTCACAGAAAGCACACCAAGTAATCAGCGATATTCTTCTTATAGTGAAAGGCTAGCCGTGCAATCCATTAATCCGTCGAATCCGTAATTCAGACAATGTTCGGCAATATCGAGCCTCGCTCTTCTTTTATGTATCTATTTATATCCCGTACACAACCCCTTTCCGTGCATCATCAGAATAGATATGTAACGAATAAGCAATATCGCTCAAACAGGTAATCCGATGAATATGGTTGGTCAGTACGTTGGCTTCTCCCAAAGCATAGAAACCTGTATTCTCGGCGGCTTCGGTTACTCTGGCTAGCTTAATTTTCCCGGTGCCATCTACATCTTCGAATAGCTCCAGCTGCAGCTTACCCTTTAGCAAGCTGTAGGCTGCAAATTCCGGGTGACCATGAATGCTGCTTTGCGCCCCCTTGTGCCAGGTCATAACGAGGGCTTCCCATCCCGATTCGTCCCTCCCAATGAGCGTACGCTCGTAAGGTTTATCGCTGACTATATTAAACTGGTCCATATCATGTTTGAACGGAAATGCCAGTGCCAGCTGCTTTAATTCCTCTCCTAGCTGATTGTTCATCTCCCCATTTCTGACTAAGCTCATGATCTCCCCAAAAAAATCTTCAAAACCTGGTTTAACAGGGATAGCTTCATTGGGGTTTCCAACAGTTGCCTTCAGCTCCATATCCATTAGTGTTTATTCTACATGAAGATACTATATTCTCTGTTCACTTTACTAAGTGGCGACCTACAGGCCGCAATCAAATGTAGCAAAAAACAAAGTGCAGCCGTGGTGTGGCTGCACTTATAAATTTGGTTCTGCTGGTTTGCCGTTTAATGGCGGTCTTAGACCGCTACTAATCTTCGACATAGTCGCAGACTATGCCGAGCCTTGGCCTTTGATTATACTACGCTTAGCAGAGGAGTTAAAGGCCAGCGGCGTTATCCCACGTTAAAACTATACTAAATTACTAAAAACTTTCGTATCTGCATCATCAGCCCCAGTAGGCTAAACCACCTGTTGTGTGCAGTTATTTTATCAAGACTTTGGTGGTTTTAAAAATTGTACAATATTTCCAGCTTCATTCCATAATTCTTTTGTAAAATCTTTTGCTTTAAACAAATTCTCAAAACTAATATTTGGGTCTTCACAAAGATTTATAATATCATTTCCGTTACCATACAAATCACTAATTACAGAAACGCAAAACTCAAAATCGTCATCTTTTTTATAGTTTTTTGTTTTTCCGAAAACAGATGTCAATCCAATGTCATTAGGAATATGTCCAACAAATGGTGATTCCGTTATTAGTAAAATTCCTTTAGCAAAATTCGTAGCATTTCCAATTTTCATTCTTAATTCTGTCCCTATCTTTTCGCTTGGTTTAACTTCGGCTAGAAAAGTATTCCCAGCTTCAGTTGTCAAACGAAAATCTGGGCTCCATTTCTCTAAATCATATGGTTCGTAAGTGTAATGCCATTTCATTAAATCAAAAAACGCAGCCCATCTAGCTTCCAATCTTGACCGAAATTGTATATTATTATAAAATGTAGGTATTGCTTTGTATTTATATTCGCTCATAATTGTTTCGATTTTGACTGGAATTGCACACAACTTGTTTATATATACACCTCCATTCTCCCAAAGGTGCACATATCCACCCAAATTTGTAGTGGTATGTATACCTTTTCCGCTAAAAGAGGTGCATCTATTACCTATCTCGTAAACCCACCACCCCGAACGAGGCGTAAAAGAAGCTTTCTTCCACAAGCTATACTTACAAAAGGTTTACGATTTAAAATAGGATAGCAATTTAGCGATTATCCCCTGTCGTTATGCAAAAAGAGCTAGAAAAATTAAACAAACGTAAAAAAAAGGCAGTAGCTGCTGCTCTGCCTTTTACTAGTCTTGTAGTGGAAGGTTGCTATCGGGCAATTACCATTAGCACGTCGCTAAATATGGGCTTACGGTCGGCGCTCATGTAGGCGCAGCGGCAGGCATACTCAACACCGCGCTTAAACCCTGATATCTGCTGCTTACGAGCGGTAGAGGCAACCGATTGCCAGGTGGTTGCATCCATAGAGGCTGCCGGAGCTGGAGTAAAGTAGAATATGTACATGCGGGCATCCTTATTGGCCTGAACCGAGAAGATGAGCTCGCCGTCGTTTACGCCGTACTCCACCTTAAAGTTGGTGGGCTTTGGGGGTTCCTTCCCCTTTTCGGGTTCCTTTACCAGTACGAATCCGGTGGTAGCCAGCTTCTCGCGATCGCCCTTAGCCTGTACGCTAATGTCCAGTGCCAAGTCGTCAAGATTAGCAATTAGCGCACTTTTGGCCTCATTTTTATACATTATATCGAGCTTGCTGCCGTTTATGCTCTTGGCCAATTTTGTCTGATAGCTATCCTTCAAAGTTTTTACGGTTACCAGCCGTTCGGCAGGTATCTCAAATAGCGTATTGCCGGTTAACCTTTGCAGTACATTTTCAGCAAATGGACCTACATCGTTATCCTTTAGGGAGGAATGGCAAATAATTAGACCGATTTTGTTCATGTCTCAAGTTTTTTAGTGGGTTGTTTAATTTTAATACCAATGCTAATATAAAATAATATTTACTAATTTAATATTACATATAACAATATATAGCTATACGTGCGTTATGGTCGTTTGCTTATTCGGTTCGTCCATTACTGCATAAAAGCTACATCATTTTGACAGAATAGCTCTGCATTTATGGGTCTTTTCTCCCTAAAAAGGGATTATTGCGCGCCATTTTGTATCCAGTTTAGCTCATCCGAGGGTCATTATGGTTCATACTGGATAAAGAATGGCCCATTTTATGCACAATTTGCGCTATACATTTAACATTTTCATTCATATCTTATCCAAAATGGAGCAAAATGAATCCAGTTTGCTCCATCCGAGGTTCAGTTTACTTCATAATGACCCTCAGATGATCCATTCTTTATACAAAATGGAGTAAACTGACCCTCGGATGATCCATACTGGATAAAGAATGAAGCATAGCAGATTTACCACATCGAATGCTATCATCTGTTTTTCTGGTATTTACAACCTTTTTATTCGTTTTTTATAGATCTAGTGTTATTAAATAGTGTTAACATGTTAGCTTGTGCGCAATTTTAGAAAAAAAGGAAGCAATTGGTATAACAATTGTGCAAATAACGCTCAAAAAAAAGGGTTTTTCGCAGAAGCAAAAAACCCCTTGTTAGGAGAAGGCTCCTCATTCGTCAATTCTATCATTGCAGGCTATAGCCTGCAGAATAGATTCGACTGAGGCGACAGCCTCAGTCGAACAGAGCATTCAGCAACCCACGGATTTCATCCGCGGTTATTGAGGGTTTGCTACTTCGTAGCATTTTATCGCTTAGCTTAATGGCTATGGGCAGGAGCTTCAGGGAATGGAGAAATTGATGCTAACCGATTTTTATCGAAGTCATAGCTAACGACCCACCAACAGGCTTGTCGTTAAAGAGCTTCACGCTGTCCGAGCTATCCCGTAGGGCAAGGGTGTAGAGCAGCGGGAGGTAATGCTCTGGGGTTGGAATTGACAGCTCGAAGGCTTTGCCCAACTTCGAATAGCCTATCAGATCGCGATGGTTTCCATCTAAGATAAGCTGCTTAATCCTGTCGTTCGCCTCAATCGCCCAATCGTACCCGTAGAATTCGTTCATCCTTTGCCAATTTACCATTCGCAGGTTGTGCACCAGATTTCCGCTCCCCACTACTAGCACGCCCTTATACCGTAGGCTACGCAGCTCCTTGGCAAGCTCGTAATGCTGCATTGGACTTTTGTAGAAATCGAGGCTTAGCTCAACTATCGGAATATTTGCCTTTGGGTACATCCTGCTTATTACCGTCCAAGCACCATGATCGAGGCCCCTCGTCTCATCCATTATAACGGCATCGTTGCTTACCATACCTTTTACAGCAGCTGCCAGCTGGGGCATGCCAAGTGCGGGGTATTCTATTTTGTAAAGATCATCGGGGAAACCAACAAAATCATACATGGTTGCTGGCATTTCTACAGCCGATACTTGTGTTCCTTTGGTTTCCCAATGGGCCGAAACAACAACTATTGCCCGTGGGGTTTCTATTTCGGCCGAGATATTTCTATATCCTTGAACGAACTCGTTTTCTTCAATCGCATTCATGGGGCTACCGTGTCCTAAAAACAGCACGGGCATTTTAGGGGTGTTCCCATCCAACGTTTTAATAGCATTCATGGCGTAAAGGTTTGAGCTGGTACTTTGGGGGAAGTGGCTGCTACCTAAAGCTACCGCGCCCCATATAGGGCATCCCTAATTCTAAAAAAAGTTGCCCGATAGCAGCCACTAGGTAGCAGCCATCGGGCAACAGCTAGCAGCAGCTATATAGTTATAGTACAAGCAGAATGTCGAGAATAAAGATATCGTCTATTGCCTTATCGCCTAGGTTGCCAAAGAAGGTGTTGGACCCGTAGCGCACATTAAACTTCGATCGGTCGATCTTAAGCTGCGCTTTATACCCCTTACCCTTTTGGGCAACAACAAAGGATATGTTCTCCGATTTACCCTTTATTGTTAGGATTCCGGATACCGTTGCTTTACCATTAACGAATTTACCGGCCTTTTTAACCTCGAATGTTGAGGTAGGGTAGCTGTCAACTCCAAAAAAGTCATCCGACTTCAAGTGCCCTACCAGCTTCTGATTGGCCCCCTCGTCCTTTATGTCGGTGTTGGTAATGGTGTTCATGTCAATCACCACTTTTCCACCTACAATTCGTCCACCCTTCAAATCGAGGTAGCCGCTCTTGATCTTTACCTCGCCGCTATGCGAACCTCCAATTTTGTTTCCGATCCAGTTAACAACCGATTGCTTCAGGTTTACCTCGCTCTTCTGAGCAGTTGCCGATAGCGTTCCTGCCAACAGCAGTACGGCTAGTAGTTTAGCTGTCTTCATATCGTAAATTTTATGTTTGTTACTAACGTTTACGATACAAAGATAGGCTGGCGCAAAGGCGAATGCACTTGATCTATGTTAAGAAATTGGCTCGATTAGACAAAAGCTGCAGCAACGATACCAAGGAGGGCTACCGCATTTTAGATTAAAAAAACAGGAAGACTAAACACAGAGTAACACAGAGCAATATCAACATTTATCTACCATAAGGTTCTAACAGGATAAATAGTCATTGATTTAACAGCGTTACTTTGCTCGCTATCTAAGCAGTGTAAGTAGTAAGCTACTTATAGTGAGAGCCACAGAGAAAAATACAAAAGTGCCTTTCACTTTTGTCCCTCGCAGCCGAAGGCTGCTCTCCATAGCCGTTAAGCTAAGCCTAAATCTAAAGAATAAGCGCCCAATAGCCGCACGTTATCCTCCCGCTTAGGCGGGAGGGCAGGGGGTGGGTTTGTTCGTTTATACCAACATTTTCGCTTCATTTAGCGTTCTTAACCCACCCCTGCCTCCCGCTCGGGCGGGAGGACAAGCTGCCTTGATTATGCATTTGAGCGTTGAACAAAATGCTTAGCTTGACGGCTATGGCTGCTCTCTGTGTCCTAAAGTATTAAAAGATCAAAACCATAAAACTATAAAAACTTCCTCTGTGAACTCTGAGTCTCAGTGTCTCTGTGTTTTGTTCTTCTTTTTACCTGGTTTCGATGTTCAGCTTTCAAAAAATTGGGAGGTACTATATGAGCCTGCTTGTTTACTCTTATATTTTTAATTGAGTTTGCCCTGTACCAAGCAGGGCTACCGCTGCTTTCTGATTCGGCTTAAGCTCTCGGGGGTGATGCCAAGGTACGATGCTATGTAGGCTAAGGGTACGCGCTGGAATATTTCGGGTTGCTCCTTAAGCATTTCGTTGTACCTATCCATGGCGCTCTCCCACATGGTTGCATTTAGACGGCTCAAAGCGTTTACGTAAGCCTTTTGGAATAGAATACGGAAATATCTTTCGAGGCGAGGAACGTCAACCAATAGCTGCTCCAGCTTTTCCTTCGAAATCTGTAGGAGCTGCGAATCTTCTATTGCCTCAATATGGTACTTCGATGGTTGCTGAACGAAAAAGCTCTCCAGATCGCTTATCCAGCTATTATCCATTCTAATCTGGTAGATATGCTCAACGCCCTTCGAATCGATATAAAACGAGCGCAGGCATCCTTTAGTAATAAAGTATAGGTATTTGCACGTTTGGCCGGACTCAAGCACACTCTTTCTTCGCTTGATCTCTACGGGTTCGAAGGCCGACAGGATAAGGAGCTCATCTTCGTCCGTTATATAAGACCACTTCTTAAAATAGTACAGCAGCTTGCCTACGTCCCTCATGTGCTTAATTGTTAGTTGATGGTTATACAAATTTAGCAAATTCGGGTTATGCTGCTTAAGGATAATCCGCTTAAGCGTAAAGATTATCGCCGGCCCGACGTAGGCAGAATATCTGCCGCTAAGCGTTGGCTCTGAATTCGCTTTCTAACATTCGTCCTTCGTCTGTAAACAGTAGGCTAGCGGCCTTGGCTGCTAGAGCGGAAAAAGGATTGTTTTATCTATACCTCCGATCGCTATTTTACAATGGCATTTATTTTCTCCCATAGCGCGTTATCAAAACCAGATACTGCAAAATTTGGATTTACAGGATCAGAGGCATCCCCCATTCTAACTACCACCATTTTCTTACTTGGAATAACGTAGATTCGTTGGTCGTTTGCTCCCATTGCCGCATACATATCAGCTGGTGCATTGGGTACCAAATAGCCTTGATAAACGGTTTGCTCGCCTGGAATCATAAAGCTTGACTTCCCATTTAACCACCATAGGTATCCATAAGAGGAGTTGATGCTTTGTGAGGGAGCTATGCTCTCCTTAAAATAAGATTCATTTATGATCTGTTCGTTTCCCCATTTCCCATTATTCAATGCTAGAAGACCAAACCGTGCCATACTTCTAGCGGTGCTATGATAGATGGTGAATATTGTACCAAAATTCCAAAATCCATCCATTCCTATTCTATTCTTTATCTTTTCGTTGAAATAGGTTTCGAACGATTTATTGCTTGCATTGGCAACAACATTAGTCAGCTTTTGGAAGATATTACTATAAGCCCACCTAGTACCCGCATCAGCAACATAGGTCAGGTTTTGTTTAACTACGTACTGCTTTGTATCATCATTGCCTGATGTCATTGTTAGAAGATGCCTTACTGTTATCAAGTTTTCCTTAGACAATGGCATACTCGTCCATTCTGTTCCCAGATAATCAGACACTTTACTACTAATATTCAACAGCCCTTCTTGTTGTGCAATTCCCGTAATGGAGGCTACCAAGGTTTTACCGGCACTATTCCATTCCCAGGTACCGGTTGCTGTTTGACCATTAAAATACTCTTCCATTACAATTCTTCCGTTGACAAGAATTATAAACGACTTTGTATGTTTTTGAATAAGGAAATCCTTTAAAGGTTGAACGGCGGCCTGATTCCAGCCTAAGCTCGAGAGCGACTTGGTTTCCCATGTAGAGCTTGAATTGGAGGGGAAATACATAGACTCAGGTAAAGATGGTTGAACGGCATCGCCATTTTTACTACAGCTGGAAACCAATACCAATAGCAATAAAGAAAGGGTAAAATGCTTCATAGTTGTTTCGATTCTAAATTCAACTAGCTGGAGATCTCATTCCCCAATTAGTCATTGTTTAAGTAATACCGCGAACGGGACATTAAAAACCTAAAGCAAAGCCATAATGGATACAAGTAAGAAAGTAAGCCATACTTTGTTCAATTTTATGTGCACCCATCTTGCTTTATTCCCGCTCCCCAAAGTCTGCATCAGCGTACAAGGCTCGACGAATATTGGCTACGCCTAACTCGAACTTTGTGCTCGGTTGTTGCTTTGTCTTTGCCAAGTTGCGGACTTCAGCCCGCAACCAAAAATAGTAAAAAAGTTAAGCGCAACGGTGGTGGGGCTGCGCTTAGGTATTATTTTGACGGCTTTGAGCTTAATGCCGCTTTAAGATCGCTACTTAAGGTCGAAGGCAACGAAGTCCGACGTAGTTAATTACAAATTACTCCGAATCGTGCTCTTCTATTAAGCTTCGCTTAGCAGAAGGAAAAGCTCTGTTTTGGAAAAAAATAGCCCTCACCCATCTGCTCTATGCATTATTTGCTACCTTACTCCGGTGTAAAACCTATAAGCCGTATAATATCATCTAATTCAATATTGATCTATGGAAACAACCGAAAAAGAGAGAGGGGCAGCCCTTCCCCTATGGGCCAGAGTGGTGCTGTACACCATTGGTTTTCTAGTTGCTACGGCAGTATTTCAGCTAATAGGCATGCTTTCGACAGGCTGCTCGCTTTCCGACATGGAAAGCTTCGATAAGCTTAGCCCTTTTCAGTTTTTTGTAGTCGAGATCTTTGGCCTATCGGCCACGTTGCTGCTTACGCTGCTTTTTCGCAGGTATATCGATAGAAAAACCTTTAAGTCGCTGGGCTTTTCTATTGCAGGTAGGGGTAAGGATATTTTAGCCGGATTAGCGGGTGCCCTACTCCTGTTTGGGGTGGGTACGCTGGTGCTCTTCCTAATGGGAGAAATCCGCTTTACGGGCTTTCAGTTCGATGCCGCAAGCTTTTTCATTAGCTTTGGCCTATTCGTAGTGGTTGCCATCAACGAGGAGACCCTAATCCGAGGGTATATCCTCAACAACCTGCTTACACGGATGAATCGGTATCTAGCGCTAGCCATCAGCGCATCTATATTCGGGGTGCTGCATATCTTCAACACGGGGATGGGCGTCCTTCCGCTGGTAAACCTGGTTCTTGCTGGCGTTCTACTTGGCTCGGCCTACATATTTACCCGAAACCTGTGGTTTGCCATTAGCCTCCACCTCTTCTGGAACTTTATTCAAGGACCTGTGCTGGGCTACTCGGTAAGCGGCACCAAAACCAGCAGCCTGCTAAAGATGTCGTCGCTAGGGGATACCACCTTAACGGGCGGCAAATTTGGATTCGAGGGCTCCATTGTTTGTACCATCTTAATGGTTGTTGCCATTGCTGGGGTATTCGTCTACTTCGAACGAAGGAAGAAGAACATGGAAGAGCCCCTGCTGGATGAGCAACAGCCAAAATTTGCAGATACAATAGGCGAATAGCAGCATAACAAGGAAAAAGGATGTCAATCTTCGACATCCTTTTTGATTATATAGCCATACAACTGCCTTGTTTAGCGAAGGCTCCTGACCATAGCCATCAAGTTAAGATGTAAGAAGCTACGAAGTAGCGCTTTAATGCAACCTTGGCTGCAATTTGGAGTCTTAGCTTTTCGGCTATGATCTCCTGCCTTCGTCAATTTTAAAAGCCCCCCTGTACAACCTCCACCAAATTGAGGTATTTCGCCCCATTTCCATATATTTGTAATCGAACACCATCATTTATTTAAGCAACTATGAAGTTACGCTTGTCTTTACTAGCAGCGTTTACAGCTGTTGGCACCTTTTTTAGCAGCGCAAAAGCTGCACCCGCCGATACGTTGGCGCTTACCCCACCGATGGGGTGGAACTCCTGGAACCTATTCGAAGATCGCGTAAGCGAAGAGCTAATTAAGGGCGTAGCCGACGAAATGGCCGCCAACGGAATGCGCGATGCCGGCTACCAGTACATCATTATCGACGACTTTTGGGTCGGCGGGCGCGACAGCCGCAACCAGCTCTTCCCTGATCCAAAGCGCTTCCCCAACGGCATTAAGCATTTGGCAGACTACGTCCATAGCAAAGGCCTTAAGCTGGGAATCTACTCCGATGCCGCACAGCTTACCTGTGGTGGCGTTACCGGCAGCCTCAACTTCGAGGAGCTCGATGCACAAACCTTTGCCAATTGGGGAATCGACTACCTTAAGTACGACTACTGTGGTGCTCCCGACGATGTAACCACCGCATTTACCCGCTACAAGAAGATGGGCGATGCGCTAAAGAAAACCGGACGCCCAATTGTTTACGCCATCTGCGAATGGGGACAACGCCAACCCTGGCTTTGGGCAAAGGCCGCAGGCGGACACCTTTGGCGTACCACCTTCGATTCGCGCGATGTGTGGCAAAGCAACGATAGCTGGTTCATGGGAATTGTTGAAATCCTAGATCTTCAGGAAGGCATTGCCCGCTATGGTGGCCCAGGCGGGTGGAACGATCCCGACCTGCTAATGGTTGGCCTCTACGGAAAAGGGAAATCGTCGTCTGCAGGACCAAACGGCCAAAAGTACAAGGGATGTACCGATACGGAGTACCGCACTAGCTTTGCGCTATGGAGCATTATGTCGGCTCCGCTAATCGTAAACCTCGACGTGGCCAACATGAATAAGGCAACCAAGGATATCCTCCTCAACAAGGAGCTTATTGCCATCAACCAGGATAAGCTGGGAAAGACAGGCGAGAGCATCATTAAGAAGGATGGGCTTCAGGTATTCCGCAAGGAGCTTTCCAATGGTCGCGTTGCCATTCTTGTGTTCAACAGAAACGAAAAGGCTACCGACTTTAGCTACTCCATTACAAAAGCTCTAGACCTATACGCCCCCTACTCCATCAAGGATGTTTTTGCCGGAAAAGAGTTCAAGGCAAAGGAGCTAAAGGGCAAGCTCGATGCGCACGACTGCAAGGTGTACGTATTCAGCAAGGCAAAGTAGCAGTTGAAGCTAACACCATAAAAGAAAAGCGGGCTATCCCTTGGGGTAGCCCGCTTGTATAATTATCAAACTAGCCTATTTTACCTAGCCGTGCCGGTTACACTAGATGTGCCACCCGAGGTTTTGGGATTATTCGTCTTGGTTCGGGGCTGTGTGGTTCTTGCTTTCTCCTTTCGATGGGCAGCATAGGACTTGTAAACGGATGGATGCTCCTTCTTAATGGCTTCAACAAACCTATCGCACTGGATTAGCACCTCGTTGCACGAGTTTAGCGCTTCCTCCATCTCTAGCTGCTTTAGCCTACGCTCTGCCACCGCTTTAGCCCTCATCGTATTGGCTTCCGAAACCTTAATTATGCTTTCCTCGAAGCTTACAAGATTAGCCATATCAATTTTGTAGCTGTCGAGCTCAGCAAGCTCGGCTTTTGCCTCATTAAGAATGCTGCTTGCACTCTGTATCTTGCCGTTGGTGCCTTTGCTCTCTAAATCCTGACATAAAATTCGCAACCGTTCTACCATCTTGGCATCACGCTTTACCCGACCTAAGTCTTCTAGGCTTTTACCCAAGAAAGAGCCTTGCTCAATCAGCCTTTGCGTATAGCCATCTATACCATCAGCACCATCACCACCAAAGCTGCTGCTTTGGGTTAAGAGTTCGGCTAGCTTAGCAATCTTCGCTAGGTGAGCATCGATGCTTTGCACTACAAACGCTACCTCTGGATAGCCCTGCAACGTTTCATTATCCTTTAGGAATGCCATAACTCGCCGACACATGCGCGAAAATGGTAAATGGGATGCTTTCATCTTTCTAAATATTGATTTACTACCTAAGAGCTTACAAGAAAACTATTTTACATATCCCGTAAATTTCGAGATTTACTTTTACATTTCAAACTTTTTTTAAAACAATCGTTAACCAACACTACAATTCTAGCGTTTGCTGCAAGATCAAGCATGTCTGATACCAAAACCGAGAAGCAATTCAAGGAATCCTACCAGTCGCCTTATCCCCCAAATTGAACCGTTCGTCCTATATTTTCGACGCTCCATCGAATTTTCCTTTATAGAAAGGCTCTTCATTCGGATATTTGTAAGGTAAAGGTGTGTATTGCTACCAACGAAGCCCATTTTAGAAGAGAGCGCTGCTTGTTTTACACTTTTAAAGAAAAACAACACCCGAAGCTTACCTGGAGCATTCAAATCTATCTACCTTAGGTTTCTTTTTAAAGGGGAAAGTAAACCGAGAATATGGGGGAACAATAAATGGGGATGCTCTGTTAAATAGCCAACTAAGGACAACCAATATAACTCGAAAAACAAATCTGGCAGGAGATGAAATCGAAACGATTATACTACATCAATAAAATATCGGAAGTTTTCCTTCAGAATGGCATTAACAGCTTAACCGTTGATATGATTGCCGAGAAAATTGGGGTTACCAAAAAAACCCTTTACAACTACTTCGAGAGCAAGCAGGAGATGATCGAGTGCTTTCTTGATTACCTCGCCATTAAGCAGAAGAAGGAGATCTCGAAGTTAGCAAAGCAAGAGCTTAATCCTATTGAGCTTTTGGTACAAACCACAAAGCTCTTATACAACAGCTACCGTTTTTACCGTAAAAAGTTTGAAATAGAAATACAACCTCGCTACCAGGAGAACTTTCAAAACATTATTGTTAGACGAAGAGACGAACTTCAGGAGTTTATTTTGCTCAACCTCAACAAGGGTATTAGCATGAACTACATAGAGCACGACCTCAATGTAAACTTTGCAAGCAAGTTTCTACTTTTAGGGGTAGAAAATCTCTTCCTCTCCGACAATCGATTATCGCCCCTATTTAACGGCGAAAAGGAAATAGACCATGTGCTTTACTACCAGCTTAAAGGAATATGCACACCACGAGGGTTAGAACACCTAAGAAAGTCAGTAAATTTTAAAATTAATCTCTTACAAGAAGCATGAAACAGGTAACCGCAGTTCTTACACTGGCGCTAATGCTCGTGGTAAGCGGATCATTTGCAGCAGACAACCTTGCCGAGAAAAAGGTACTTACCCTTTCTCAGGCACAGGAGATTGCCATGCAAAACTCCCTTACCATAAAGGATGCCAGCTACGATTTAGAAGCTGCAAGAAAGAAGATTTGGGAAACCACAGCCATTGGACTTCCGCAAGCTGATGCTAAGTACAGCTTCACCCACAACCCCGCCTCGCTACCCGAGATTCAGTTCGATCCCAACTCGCCTCCAATAAAAATTGGAACAAAGTCGTCGTCGAGCATTACGGCAACGGTATCGCAGTTAATATTTAGCGGATCGTATATTGTTGGGCTCCAAGCCTCCAAAACTTACAAGCAGATAATGGAGCAGAGCCTGGAGAAAACCCGCATTGACGTGCGCAGCGCCGTAGCACAATCGTACTACCTTATACTCCTTACCAGCCAAACAGGCGAAGTGCTAAAGGGGAATTTGGAGAACCTCAACAAGCTGCTGAACGATACCCAAAAGATGTTCGAGAAAGGGTTTACCGAAGAAACATCGGTAGATCAGCTCAGTATTGCGGTTAACGATCTAAACATCTCGCTTTCTACCATTCAGCGTCAGGAACAGGTTGCCCGCAGGCTGCTCAACTTCCAAATGGGGCTCGAACTCGAAACCCAGGTTGACCTTACCGATAAGCTGGAAGATATTGTTCGTGGCATTAACCGCGAGAGAATCCTTGAAACACAATTCTCTCTCGAGAAGAACATCGACTACAACATGACCGTTACCAACATAAAGGCAAAAAAGCTCCTTTACAAAAACGAGCTGGCAAGCTATCTTCCAACCATTGCCGGATTCTACCAGTACCAGAAGTACCTAAACGATCAATCGTTCAACTTCCAACCAACCAACCTGTTTGGTCTTAGCATTAGCCTTCCGATATTTAGCAGCGGACAACGCTACTCGAAGGTAGGACAGGCGAAGATCGAAATGAGCAAAGCCGAGAACGCCAAGGAGCAGGTTGCACGGTCGCTTACCATGGAATACCAGCAAGCCAAGGAAGACTTTAATACGGCCTGGGAAAAGTACCAGAATAGCAAGAAAAGCCAAACCCTAGCCCAAAAGGTACTAAAGGATATGACCATCAAGTTTAACAACGGTATGGCCTCGAGCATGGACCTCACGCAAGCAAACGACAAGCTGCTACAGGCCGTAAGCAACCTTTACAACGTAGAATTCGAACTACTTAACGCAAAGATTCGCCTCGACAAGATCACGAACAACTTATAGAAAACGTAAAAACAACACCAATATGAGAAAGACATTACTCCTAGTAGCCGCAGCCAGCTTGGTAATCTCGTGCTCTAACGGAGGAAATGATGCTGAATCCATTCGAAAGCAGATTGCATCGCTTCGTGAGCAGAGCATAACCATAGATAATCAAATAAACGAGCTGGAGAAACAGCTTGAAACGGTTGCCGGAGAAAAAACAGAGGCCGGAATGATACCTATTAAGGTAAAGCAGCTAAAGCCCGAAGCATTCGACAGCTACATTGAATTTAGCGCCACCGTCGAGGCTGTTAAAGATGCAAAGGTTAGCGCCGAAACCCCCGGAATTATTCGTACTATCTATGTGGAACGAGGCCAACAAGTCCGAAAAGGACAAGCTATTGCCAGCCTTAGCAGCGAAACAATAGAAAATAGTATTTCGGAAATAGAAACTCAAATAGAGCTGGCAAGAGACGTATACAACAAGCAAAAAGCGCTATGGGCTCAAAAGGTAGGATCTGAGATCCAGTATCTTGAGGCCAAGAATCGCTTAGAGAGCTTAGAACGCCGAAAGGCAACCACTAAAGCTCAGCTAGCCATGTCTACCCTAAAGGCTCCTTTTGACGGCATTGTTGACGATATCCTAATGAAGGAAGGAGAGCTTGCATCTCCCGGGATAACCGTTGCTCACATTGTAAATCCATCTCGCCTAAGAATTACTGCCGATATTTCGGAAACCTATTCGAATACAATCCGCAAAGGAGAAAAGGTAGAGGTTAACTTTCCATCAACACCTGGATTAACCCTAACCTTACCCGTAAACCGAACCGGCAAAGTGGTAGATATGAGCACCAGAACCTTTAAAGTGGAGCTTTTAGCGGCTAATCCAAACAACACCATTCTTCCAAATCAGATAGCCAACCTACGCCTAAAGGCATCTCACGAGATGACAGCCTTAGTGGTTCCTTCTATTGTTGTAAAGCAGGATGCTAAAGGAAGCTTCCTATTTATCGCAGAACAAACTACAAAAGGGTTTGTAGCCAAAAAGGTTTACGTAAAAGTAGGAACGAACTATCAGGACAACTCCACCATCCAATCGGGCATCAAGGCTGGAGACAAGGTGATTATTGCGGGGTTTGCCCAAGTAAGCAACGGTAGTCCCGTAGTGATTCGTTAGGCATACCGAATAACTTAAGATCATATGTCAGAAAAAACAAGCGAGAGCAAAATTAGGACCTTTGGGCTTTCCAACTGGTCGCTCAAGAATAAGATCACCGTCTTTCTGGCAACGGCGCTTTTGGCCATCGTTGGTGCGTTCTCGTACACTTCGATGCCCAAGGAGCTGTTCCCCGAAATTGTGATCCCCACCATAATGGTACAAACGGTTTACCCCGGTAATCCACCTGTTGATATTGAAAACCTTATTACCCGCCATATCGAGAAGGAGGTTGAAACCATTAAAGGGGTTAAGAAAGTAACCTCTACTTCGCTTCAGGATGTATCGCTGGTTGTGGTAGAGTTTAACACCAACGTAGAGGTTAAACAGGCCAAACAAGATGTTAAAGACGCTGTAGACAAGGCCAAGCGCAACCTGCCAAACGACCTTCTCGAGGATCCCATCGTAAACGACATCGACTTCTCGGAATTCCCGATCATCAACGTCAACATTTCGGGAGACTTTAGCATACAGGAGCTCAAAAAGTACGCCGATTACCTACAGGATAAGTTCGAAGCCCTTCCCCAAATCTCCAAAGCCGAAATAAAGGGGGTTGAGGAACGAGAAATCAAGGTAAATGTCGACCTCATTAAAATGGAGGCTGCCGGACTTACCTTCGACGATATTGAGAATGCCATAAGAGGTGAAAACCTATCGATGTCGGGTGGCGAAATTAAGCTATCAAAGGCCCGCCGCTCCATTCGTATCGATGGTGAGTTTAAGAACATGGCCGATATTGAGAACATTATCGTTGAACGCGAAAACGAAAAAACAGTATACCTTAAAGATGTAGCAGAAGTGGTAGATGGCTTCGAAGAAGCAAAATCCATTACGCGCCTCAATAATGAGTCAGTCCTGTCTATTCAGGTGGTAAAGAAGAGCGGAGAAAACCTACTCGAAGGAACCGACAGTGTATACGAAATACTGAAGAAGGAAAAGGAGAATAAGGTACTCCCAGCAAACCTTAAGATTACGACTACCAACGATCAGAGCGATCATATCCGTAAGCAAATTGCCGATTTGGAGAACAACATGCTTATGGGGGTAATCTTCGTCCTGCTGGTATTGTACTACTTCTTGGGTACCCGAAACGCCTTTATGGTTGCAAGTGCCATTCCCCTCTCCATGATTCTTTCCTTTATTGTGCTTAAATCGATGGGCTACACCATTAACATGATGGTGCTCTTCTCGCTCATCCTCGCATTAGGAATGCTGGTGGATAATGCAATTGTTGTCGTAGAAAATATCTACCGATATTACAATAATGGCTACTCGGCCTACGATGCCGCCCGACTAGGAACTGGAGAAATTGCATACCCCGTAATCTCATCAACGGCAACAACCTTGGCTGCATTCCTACCCCTTGTATTCTGGGAGGGAATTATGGGTGAGTTCATGAAGTACCTGCCGATGACGCTTATTGTAGTACTTACGGCATCCCTCTTTGTTGCTTTAGTAATTGTACCCGTTTTTGCGGCAACCTTTATTAAAATGGAGAACAAGCTTATTACCCCCGAGAAGAAGCGCAAGATGTACCGCATATCTTATATCTTCTTTGGAGCTGCCGCTCTGTTCTACCTGCTTGGGATATATGCTTTCGCCAACATTTTGCTTATCATCGGGCTAATCATCTTCCTGAATATGCTTTACTTCCATAAGGCTCAATTCTGGTTCCAGGAAGAGGCTCTTTCTCGTTTAGAAAGTTTCTACGAAAGGTCTATTAGCTATGCTCTAAGAGGACGCCATCCTCGCTGGTTTTTTGGAGGTACTGTTGTTCTTCTTATTTTCACTTTTATCCTATTTGGGCTAAGACAACCAAAAGTTGAGTTCTTTCCTCAGGGAGATCCTGGATACATTAATGTTATAACGGAACTTCCTATCGGGTCGGACTTAACGGCAACCGATTCGGTAATGCGCATGGTAGAAAAGGATGTAAACGCAATCCTAAAGCCCAACCGTCAGATCGTAAAATCGGTTCTTTCTACCGTAGGCAAAGTAACCCGTTCGGGCGACTTTACGCCTAGCGATATGATTAACAAAGGAACAACAACCATTACCTTCGTAGATTATGCTGATAGAAAGGGGGTAAATACAACCGACGTTCTACAGCAACTCTCGAATGCGCTGGTAGGAAAATATCCAGGGGTTATTATTAACGTAGAAAGAGCCGAAGACGGGCCTCCAGTTGGAAAGCCAATTAACATAGAAGTATCCGGCGAAGACTTTGGTCAGATACTCAACCTATCGGATTCGCTCATTGGGTTTATCAACTCTAAGCGCATTGATGGTATTGAAGGGTTAAAGGTAGACTTAGAAGTTGGCAAACCCGAGCTGCTGATTGAGATAGACAGAGACAAGGCTCGCCGCTTTGGACTCTCCACCGCTCAAATTGGGATGGCCGTTCGTACAGCACTCTACGGTAAAGAGGTTTCTAAGTTTAAGGACAAGGATGAGGACCATCCCATCCAGCTACGCTATAGCGATACCTACCGTTACAACCTGTCTGCGTTGCTCAACCAAAAGATTTCCTTTAGGGATAACGGGAAGATGATCCAAATTCCTCTTTCTTCGGTTGCCAACTTTAGGTATAGCGACACCTATGGATCGGTTAAGCATAAGGATCGCAAGCGTGTTGTAACCGTATGGTCAAACGTTATAGAGGGCTACAACGCCAACGACATCAACCAGCAGCTCAAGATGCTTCTAACGAACTTTAAGATGCCCGAAGGCTATACCTTTGCATTTACTGGCGAGCAGGAGGAACAAGCCGAGTCAATGGCATTCCTTGCAAATGCTATGATGATAGCCTGTGCGCTTATCTACCTCATTATGGTGTCGCAGTTCAACTCGGTAGCCTATCCGTTGATTATCATGACTACAGTAATCTTCTCGCTTATTGGTGTCTTCGGTGGCATTGCCACCTTTAAGATGGACTTTGTAGTTATCATGACGGGCATTGGTATCGTTTCACTAGCAGGTGTAGTTGTTAACAACGGGATTGTACTCATCGATTATATCCTACTGCTTCGAAGCAAAAAAACCAAAGAGCTGGGGCTATCAGATCCACTTGATATACCTAAAGAAGAGAATAAGGCAATCATCGCCAAAGCTGGAAAAACCCGCCTTCGTCCGGTTCTCCTTACTGCGATTACAACACTACTTGGATTAATGCCTATGGCCATAGGCCTTAACATAGATTTTGTAGGACTATTTACTCGTTTTGATCCGAACATATACTTTGGAGGGGATAGCGTAGCCATGTGGTCACCGCTTTCTTGGGCAATCATTTTTGGTCTTTCGTTTGCAACCTTCCTAACGCTGGTAATTGTTCCGGTAACCTTTAGCCTATTTGTTGGATTACAAATTCGCATACGTAAGTGGATGGGTAAGGTTAAGTAACTCTTTACAGACAAGCATAATAAAGGGTCTCCACAAGTCAGATGGAGACCCTTTTCTTGTATAGATAGAATACACCTATGCTTAATCTAAAGCAAAGACAATAGTGCTCTTTAACTTTCCCATTGCTAAATGCCTCCTTCTCCTGATAAAGGTGAATGCTTCATAAAAAGCAACATAGCAAGGATTAATTTTAGGAACAACCATGGCATTAACATATTTTTTGTATTTTAGAGCCACAAAATATTCATCTATCCTTTATATGCTTCCTTCCATTGAAAAGTCATTTTTATATTGCTTGCGGTAAATCAATACCCACACATACACCACATGCCGTTTCGGTTAGTCTTCCTACTATTGCCGATGTGCTTGCCTATAAGGAGAACAAGAACGGTTGGAGCAACAGTATATTCTCTGGATATCCCCGATTCTATACGCACCCTTACGAGCAAATGGCTTCTGCCTTTATTCGAAAGGTATTAACTATTGGTGGCGATCAGAACATCCTTCTAATGCCCTCCAGAAGATGCGCAGAGCATGTTGTTCATTTTGCAAAAGAAGATCATCCCATTCGTTACTTCGATGGGCTAACCTTTATAACAATCCCCTACAACCATCCCAATCTTGTAAGCATTCTATCCTTCATCAGACGAACAGGATGTAAAGCCTATTCCCGACAAATTGAAGATTTTTTGATACGACAAAAACTCCTAGAACAACAATTCCATGAAGATATCGTTGAGACAAATCCTGATGGTAGCATAAAAACAACGCTAAGCAGGCTTTACAATATAGATCAAGATCAGATCTTTCTCTATTCCTCTGGGATGAATGCTCTTTATTCAACCTTCACGGCGTTTAAAACTCAAGGAGACCAAACTCAACGACAACTTTTTATCCAGTTCGGACAGATTTACTTTGGTACTGCAGAAATACTTAAGGAGTATAGCAAGGAATACCTCTGCATCGAATCTGTTTATGACTTAAATACACTTGAAAGGATTCTTAATGAAAAGGGATCTAAAGTAGCAGCAATATTCACCGAAGTACCTACTAACCCATTTCTAGAGATTTGCGACCTTCCTCAACTCAAGAAAATAGCAAGCCGATACAACATCCCCCTGGTTGTGGATGTTTCCTTGGGACCACACATTAACCTAAACGTACTTCCCTTTTGTGATGTTGCAGTAGAAAGCCTAACCAAATTCGCATCTGGTTCTGGAGAAGTTATGGGAGGTGCTGCCATCTTGAGCCAGAGTTCCATCTTCTACAATAACCTCTCTGCACTCCTACCCCAATGGGGCGAACCGTTCTACCTTCGAGATGCTCAGCGATTGGCTTACACCATAAAAGGCTACTTGCTAAGAGTAAGTTGGGCTCGGGAAAGCGTTCGAGAACTAGTTGCATTCTTTAGCAACCACCCAAACGTAAAAAAGGTCCGCTGGTCGCATAGCATAGAGAACATTGATAACTACAGGAAAATCGAATGTAGCGATGGCTGCTACTCCCCTATTGTATCCGTTGAATTTGAATTTCCTTTAGAAAAGGTTTACGATAAGCTCCTACTCCCCAAAGGACCTAGCATGGGCACCGACTTTACTCTTGTAATGCCCTACTTCTACATAGCAAACTATAAGCTAATGAGGAGCGAGGAAGGTAAACAAGCGCTATACAGTAAGGGGATCAACCCCGAAATGCTTCGGATATCCATCGGCTGCGAACCAACCCAACAAATTATCGGTATTTTTGCCAACGCCCTTAACGTTTAGAAAATCATGGCTATTCTCGAATAAAAGCACACGTGTTTTGCAAATATTCTTACCTAGCAAAAAAGGATAATAAGCTGATTCAAAAAGCCAAAGTGCTTAGTAAAAAATAAGCCGAAAAGTTTCTGTATTTAAATATCTTTGCGCCTCAACTGCAATAGCAACTCGATAGTACATCAGCACAATACCTTGCTATTGCACGAAATGCTTTAAACAAAAAAAGATTCTCGATTAAATGAGTACAAATGCGTTAATGTGGATCGGATTCAACCTGTTCGTAGTTGTTATGCTGGCTCTCGACTTAGGCGTTTTCCACCGTAAACAGCACACCGTTAAGGTTAAAGAGGCGCTAATATGGAGCGCCATATGGATCACCCTTGCTCTGGTTTTCAACGTTGGCATATACTACACCCTTGGCCAGCAAAAAGCGCTCGAATTTCTAACCGGATATGTAGTTGAAAAATCTCTGAGCATAGACAACCTTTTTGTCTTCATTCTTCTATTCGGATTTTTTAAGGTAGAATCGAAACTTCAGCACAGAGTTCTATTCTGGGGCGTATTAGGTGCTATTGTACTACGCGCAATATTCATCTTTGCAGGAGTGGCTCTTATCAACCAATTTCACTGGATTATCTACATTTTTGGCGCCTTTCTTATATACACCGGCATAAAGATGCTATTCGAAGATGACGACAAGGAAGTTCATCCCGATAAAAATCCTGTTGTAAAATGGGTTAAGCGTATTTATCCAGTAGCATCAAACGACGAAAAGGGTAGCTTCTTCAGGCGCATCGACAAAAAGCTACACATAACGCCGCTTTTCATTGTGCTGCTGCTAATAGAGATTTCTGATTTAATTTTTGCAGTAGACTCGATCCCTGCAATTCTTTCAATATCTAACGATACCTACATCGTATTTACCTCGAATATTTTTGCCATAATGGGGCTTCGCTCGCTATACTTTGCCGTATCCGAGGTAATGGGGTTATTCCGCTACCTAAAGTTTGGCCTAGCCGCCATCCTCGCCTTTGTGGGCATCAAGATGTGCATTTCGAGCATTTACGAGATACCAATCAGCGTTTCGCTGCTCTTTATCCTTGGAACTGTCACGATTTCAGTGCTACTGTCGAAGCTAATTCCCGCAGAAGAAAAAGCTTAGCAACAACCGAATACTCCAAATAAAAAGAGCATCCAAAAGATGCTCTTTTTATTAATATTGATGATGGGGTCAACTAGTACATATCATTGTCGAGCGAGGCACCAAACTTGCGGTAACGGTAGGCCATATTCTCATACAGCACACCTTTATCATCGTAGTACTTGCGCTGCGAAACACGACCCGAGTAGTAGACAATCTCCTCCTTCCCGAGCATCTTTCCAAAAGCATCGTACCTTGTTGTTAGCTGCAGCTTGCCATCCTTATTGTACGTATATACGTAAGCTGTAAAATCCTTCGACTTATCTGACTTAACCAGCTTTACATTCCTAGTAGCAATACGTCCAGCAGAGTCGTAAGTATAGGTAGTCTGACGGCTAAGCACCGAATCGGCATCTAAAACTACCTTCATAGATGCTTTCATCTTAACCTCATTACCTCGAGCATCGTAGCTGTACGATTCGGTAGCAATAGTTTTACCTTTAGCATCAACTACCTTTATTTTAGATACCCAACCGTTACCTCCTCTTGTCAACAAATCACGACGAACCAAAACGGTGTCATTGCCGCTTAACTGATAGTGTTCGCGTTCGCTAACCAACCCATTATTCAGCTTATAAACAATCCTCCTATCGAGCTTCTGAGCCAAGTAGCGCTCAAAGCGAATAAGGTTCTTATCCTTATCGTAAAAGAACCATCGGTAGTTGTTGATGGCAAGATTGGGTTGCTCCATATCTAAATCGCGCGAAACGTGCCACAACGTATCGGCCCACTTTAGGTTAATGATGTCGAACGTGTTGGTAGGCTGCCCATCTTTTATGTGAATACGCGACTGGGTAATGGTGTAAAGCGTATCACGCTTAGCTTTTTTGGTCTGACCAAAAGCAAAAGCACATACCACCAACAGGATTAGGGTTAAGATCGTCCTTTTCATCATTCTAGATTTTACCGCAGTAGATAATCTTCATCTCCTTGGCGGGAGCGTATCCCATTTTGATTGCGGCATCAAAATCGGAGCATGCACCTTTCATGTCGTTGGTATTTACGCGCGATATTCCACGGTTGTAGTAGGCTTCGGGCTGCTTAGGATCGAGCTTAAGGGTAGCATTGTAATCAACAATTGCCTCCTTGTGCATTCCTAAGATCCCCTTGCTAACGGCTCTATTATAGAATGCGCTGGCATATTTTGGATTGAGCTTAATGGCTGCATCAAAATCGGCAATAGATCCCTTATAGTCGCCCGACATAGCCTTTGCGGTACCACGGCTATACACAGCCTTTAAGAATTTCGGATTGTACTTAATCGCTTGGTTAAGATCGGCTATTGAGTTCTTAAAGCTATTCTGATATAGGTATTCCATGCCACGGCTGTAGTAAACCTCGCTATACTTTGGGTTTAGCCTAATGGCCCTCGAGTAGCTTTCCATTGCCTTGGCAAGCCCCTTAGAGTTGGAGTAGGCCAATCCGAGTTCGTAGAACACCTGCGCATCGGTGCTGTTGATTGCTGCTGCTTTGCTTAAATCTGCAATAGCACCCTTGTAATCCTTTAAGCTATTCTTAAAGAGGCCTCGTTGCTTGTAGGCGTCAAAGCTTTCCTTTCCGCTTCCCAAAAACTTGTCGTAGTCGCCTACGGCGCTCTTAAAATCGTTGATGTTGATTAGCGAGTTAGCTCGGCTATAATAAGCCTCAAGATTGGTGCCATCTAGCTCTATCGACTTTGTATAGTCTGCGATAGCACCATTAAAGTCGTGCTTTGCAGCTTTTATTAATCCCCTATTGAAAAAGGCTTTAGAGTTTAAAGAGTCGAGAGCGAGCGATTTGTTTACGCTAGTAAGCGCTTCTTCAACCTTGCCCAACCTGCGCTGTGCCCCCCCAAGGTTTGCCCAAAAGGCTGCAACAGAACCATCTTGTTCGGTAGCCTTAAAGAAGTCGGCTAAAGCTTCGCCATCCTTCTTAAGCGCCTCGTAGGCTAGACCTCTAGCATTGTAGTACTGTGCCTTACCGCTCCATGCGATGGCCGAGGAGTATCCCTCGATAGCCAGCTCATACTTTTTTTGCTTAAAAAGCGTCTCGGCTTTCTCGAACTTGCTCTCGGCAATTCGTGGCTTTACAATTAGAATGGCAATTAGGAGTATGGCAACAATGCCCAATCCAACAAGAATCTTCTTCATCTTTGGTAGCTATCTAAAGTTTGGTATAACCCTTTAAAAAAGTAGCCCAAAGTAAGCATATTCCGCTAATACATAAAACTCTAAATGGAAAGAAATGCGCCTCCCTTGCTATTTTCACGCTTATCGTTCTTTACAAACCACTTAATAAGCACAATGTCAATAAGGCTAAATATTAGTATTCCCACAGAAGCGTAGCCTATAGCCTCCTGTGTAAGCACTTTGTCGAGTCCAAAAATCTGAAGCACCATGCTAACCTGCTTGTAAATAGGTTCGAGGCTTATGGTAAGTGCAAAAATTGGGAATAGCACAGCCATCCATACTATTACAGATGGTATTTCAACCTGCTTTTCCTTCTTTACCTGTGCCTTTGCCAACTCCTTCATCACCTTACTGGTGAAGCTGGAGGATGGTTGCTCGATGCCGTTGGAAAGTATATCGTGTAAGAATTTGTCGTCGCTTAACATGACTAAAGAAGTGTTTTAGTTTCGTTACGTAGTATTTTTTCGAGCTCTTCGTGCAGCTTTTTCCTTGCCCGGTAAAGCTTTACCTTAACGTTGGAATCGGAATAACCGGTAATCTGCGAGATCTCTTCCAGCGATTTTCCATCGTAGTAGAAAAGTATAAGTAGCAGGTTATCGTCGCTATCGAGCTGCTGCATCGCCTGGTTTAGATACCGTTTCCGATCGTCTTGTTCGAGCGTACTAAATGCTTTAGCCTGCTGCTCGAACGATTCGGTGGCTACCGTCTCCTGCTGGTATTCCTGCTCGCGCTTCTTTTCGCGCGTTCGCGAAATGGCCGTGTTGTAGGCTATGCGGTAGAGCCACGAAGAAAAGCTGCAATCCATCCTAAAAAGGTTGAGCTTGGTGAAGGCCTTTACAAAAGCCTCCTGCGCAACCTCTTCGGCTTCATCTCTATCCTTTAGCACCTTTAGGGCAATGGTGTACACCATCCCCTTGTAGCGGTTGATAAGCTCGGCTACTGCAGGGGAGTTGTTCTCCTTTGCCCTTTGCACAAGGATAAGATCAGAAGTCGCTTCTAGGCTGGTTACGCTCATTTTTTGTGTAGATAAGGTAGAAGATAACCAATCCTAGTCCACCAAATAGTAGTATAAACGCGAAGTAAACCGCAACCGGGTTTAGCAACGTTGTGGCAGCCACAATTGCTGCTACGATTAATCCAACCGCGATACCAATTAAGAAAAGCCCATTCTTAAGCGCAGAGTACTTCGATACTTTGCGGCTTTGGTAGATTTCCTCGGCTGTAGCTCCTTTTTCGATAAGCGCCATTCGCTCCCTATTTCGCGTCATTATTGCGAAGTAGATGATTCCAAATGCGAGTGCATTTCCAAATACTATCCCAAATATTGGGATTAGCATTGCTAAAGATCCTGCATCCATGATTCTAATTTTTGGTTGTTTACTCGATAGACGCTTAGCGTACATCTCGGTTACAACTTTTATGTTAATTCGACTCTAAATGTACAAATAAAGTTGCTTGATAGTAAAGTGCCGAAAAGGTTTGTTGACGAGTATGGCTATCTTTGCCGTACATAAAGAACTTAGACGGAAGTTAATCGGGAGTTATTCTGAAGTTAAACAGAAGAGATAAAACGCAGACATCGCAGAAGGTACCAATTACAACATCTGTGTTGAGAATCTAAAATCTAACGTCTAAAGTCTTGATACTAATAAATAGACTATGTGGAGTAACCTTATAAGCGGCATACGCACTGGAAAAGAAACCAGCACCTCGACCACCACGCCCACCATTGGGCGCTCGCACTTTCAGCGCGATTACGACCGCCTGATCTTCTCTTCGGCATTCCGAAGGATGCAGAATAAGACACAGGTGTTTCCGCTGCCAGGGGCGGTGTTCGTACACAACCGCCTTACGCACTCGCTGGAGGTTGCCTCGGTGGGCCGCACCCTCGGATCGCTGGTTGCCGACGAGCTGCTAAACCTCTACCCCAACCTACCCCAGCTGGCCGAGATTCCCCACATAGTGGCAGCCGCCTGCCTGGCGCACGACATGGGTAACCCACCTTTTGGGCATGCCGGCGAAACCATCATATCGGGTTACTTTAAGGATAATTGCGAGCATCTCTATAATCAGGGCTTGCTTACCAAGGGCGAGTGGCACGACCTGATCTACTTCGACGGCAACGCCAACGCGCTGCGCCTGCTCACCGCCCAACTCAACGGTAGACGTGCTGGAGGATTTGGGCTTAGCTACTCTACGCTGGCCTCCATTATTAAGTACCCCTACGAATCGGCGCTAACCGATAAGAATAAGTTTGGATTCTTCCAATCTGAGAAGGAACTGGTACGCCGCATGGCCACAGCCCTAGGGATGCATATTATTGACAACGATCCGCTGCGCGTTGCCCGATACCCGCTGACCTACCTGGTGGAGGCAGCCGACGACATCTGCTACCTACTGATGGACCTAGAGGATGCCCACAAGCTCGCCATTCTATCCGGCGAAGAGGTATTCAACCTACTTCTTCCCCTCGCCTCCGACGAGGAAAGCAGCACAGAACTCCACGACAACCTAGCCATCGTTACCGACCCCAACGAGCGTATCGCCTACCTGAGGGCTGTTGCTATCAGCAAGCTGATCCAAGAGTGCGCGTTGGCATTTATGAATAACATCACCAAAATAGAGCAAGGCGAAGCGGTACTGCCTCTGGTTAAGCAGCTGCCCAAAACCTACCTCGACGCAGCCGAGCGCATTACCCAGCTCTCCATTCAAAAGATCTACAACCATAACACCGTTGTCGAAATAGAGATTGCGGGGCACCGCATCCTGTCGACGCTATGCCACGAGTACACCCAGGCGATGCTTCATCCCAAGCGACAGCTCTCTAAGAAGCTCATCTCACGCATCCCTGAGCAGTACCACAACAGCGGCGCCACCACCTACAAGCAGCTGATGACCGTTGTAGACTTCATCTCGGGCATGACCGATGTGTATGCCCTCGAGCTCTACCGTAACATCACCGGAATATCCATTCCCGGGATTGTACGGTAAGGCATTCCTCCTAAAAACACTCCGCAGAAACAGAATAGAGAAACGCCCACCCGGTGCAGTACCGGGTGGGCGTTTTATTTAAGAAAAAGTTCTATTGGTCTATATCGTAGGATCGATGGTGAGCCACTCGGCACGGTTGGTGCGCTGAGCGTCGACGGCGGCTATGGTAGCCATGTTTACAATCTCGCGAACGCTGCTGTCTATGGGCACTACGTGAATAGACTTAGGCATACCCAACAGCACCGGCCCTATAACCTCGAAGCTGGCCAAATCCTGCATCAGCTTGTAGCCTATGTTGCTGGCCGCAAAGTTAGGGAATACCAGTACGTTTACCTCCATATCCTTTAGCTTAGAGAACGGATACTGCGCCATTCGCTTTTCGGCGTTTAGGGCAAAGCGTACCTGCATCTCGCCATCCACCATAATCTCGGGGTAGTGGGCATGCAGCAGCCTTACCGCCTCGTGGGCTACGGCGGGGCTACCCTCGCTCACCGAACCAAAGTTGGAGTTGGAAAGCAGCGCAATGCGGGGCTCAATGCCGTACGAGCGCACCTCGTCGGCCACTAGCAGGGTGGTATTTACCAAATCGAGCGGCGTTGGCTCTGGATTCATCGTGCTCGAGTCGGCAAAGAAGAATGGGCCACGCTTGGTCATCACAATGTATAGGCCAGCCAAGCGGCTTCCAGTTTCCTTCATGTTGTAGTATTCGAGCGCCGGAGCAACCGTATAGGCGTAGCGCTTGGCATACCCCGAAATGAAGGCATCGGCATCGCCAGCCTCCACCATCATGGTGCCAAAGTAGTCGCGGTTGTACATGCGCTCTGCCGCCTCGGAGTAGATAATCCCGTTACGCTCGAGCTTGCGATGGTACATCTTGGCATAGCGCTCGCGACGGCTACGCTCCTCTTCTCCAAAGAACTCGACGATTTCTACGCCCTGAAGGTCTAGGTTGTTCTCCTTTATGGTTTCGGTAATCTTTTCCTTGCTGCCGAGCAGAATTGGAATGCCAATCCTATCATTAAGCACATTTTGTGCGGCACGCAGTATGTTGATGTTTCCCCCTTCGGCAAACACAATACGCTTAGCGCAGCACTTAGCCTTATCGCGCAGCGTCCGGGTTAGCCTGTTGTCGTGCCCCATACGGCGCTCGAGGTCGAACGCATAGGCATCCCAATCGTCGATGGTTTTGCGCGCCACCCCCGATTCGATAGCCGCCTTGGCCACCGCAACCGATATGGTAGAGATAAGCCTAGGATCTAGCGGCTTAGGGATAAGGTACTCGCGCCCGTAAACAATCTTATTGTTGTTGTAGGCAATGGATACCACATCGGGCACCGGCTCCTTAGCCAAAGCGGCAAGAGCCTTAACAGCGGCAATCTTCATGGTTTCGTTGATGCTGGTTGCGCGTACATCCAGCGCCCCACGGAAGATATAAGGAAATCCCAGCACGTTGTTCACCTGGTTGGGGTAGTCCGATCGGCCAGTTGCAAAGATGATGTCGGGACGCGATGCCATGGCCAGCTCGTAGCTGATCTCGGGGTTGGGGTTGGCAAGAGCAAAGACAATAGGGCTCGATGCCATGCTGCGCACCATTTCGGGGGTAAGCACATCGGCAGCCGATAGCCCAAGGAATACGTCGGCATCTACCAGCGCATCCTCCAGCGTATCGATATCCCTGTTGGTAGCAAAAAAGGCCTTAGCGCCCGAAAGGTTCTTGCGCGAGGTGCGGATAACGCCCTTGCTGTCGCACATTACGATGTTCTCCTTGCGTACGCCCAGCTCCATGTATAGCTTGGTAGAGGCAACAGCCGAAGCTCCGGCTCCGTTAACCACTAGGCGTATCTTGTCGATCTTCTTTTTGGCAATGTCGAGCGCGTTAAGCAGCGCTGCAGACGATATGATGGCCGTACCGTGCTGGTCGTCGTGCATTACGGGGATGTCGAGCTCGTTCTTTAGGCGCTCCTCTATCTCGAAGCACTCGGGCGCCTTAATATCCTCCAGGTTTATACCCCCAAAAGTTGGAGCAATAGCTTTTACCGTCTCCACAAACTTGTCGACATCGGTTTGATCTACCTCAATGTCGAAAACATCAATATCAGCAAATATCTTGAAGAGAAGCCCTTTACCCTCCATTACCGGTTTGCCGGCTAGCGCGCCAATGTTGCCCAAGCCCAGCACCGCCGTACCGTTGGATATTACCGCTACCAGATTACCCTTGGCGGTGTACTTGTAGGCATCGTCGGGATTTTCCTCTATGGCAAGGCACGGCGCCGCTACTCCTGGAGAGTAGGCCAACGCCAAATCGCGCTGCGTGCTGTATGGCTTTGTTGGAACAACCTCTATCTTTCCTGGTTTGCCCTGAGCATGATAGCTCAGCGCCTCTTCGTTTAGCTTACTCGAAGACATATCACTTATAGTTTAGTTTGAGAATATCGTAAATCCAAAGTTATTGTTAAAACCGACGTAAAGCCACTTTGTGCGCTACCTTTATCGTAAATAGGATTAATTTCGCATCCGTAAATACTCAGCATCGATGGTGTCACGTATCACGACTAGCATTCACATCGTGTGTCTTGTGTCTTGATACCATGAGTGCTAATCCTAATATCTAAACAATGGAATTCGATTTCTTTAAGACCATAGGTGGGAGCATCACCGTTAGCGACACCGAGGGAAACGTGCTTTACATGAACGATAAGGCTGCCGAGGTTTTTGGCAGTATGGTGGGTAAAAACATGATGGGCTGCCACAAGGCCAGCTCGCAGGAGATTATCGGCCGACTAATTGCCAACGCCGAAACCAACGCCTACACCATCGAAAAGGGTGACGTGAAGAAGATCATCTACCAAACGCCCTGGTACAAGGATGGCGAGGTGGCCGGGCTGGTGGAGTTCTCGTTCGTTATCCCCTTCGAGATGCCCCACTACGTGCGCACCCCAAAGGCGGAGTAGGCTTTTCCCCTGCTGCTCTTTGCAAATAACTGCTACAATCCTATAAATAGTGTAGGCAGCCAAAACCACGAATGGGTTAGATGGATACCTTTACAGCGCAATTGTGCGCTACAGCTAACCGTATAGCAATCAGAAAAAATACTATTTGACATGCTCGACCTTATTCAACAGCTCATCGATTTTATCCTGCATATCGACAAACACCTGCTCGAGATCGTTACCGACTACCAAACGTGGACCTACCTTATCCTTTTCGCCATTATTTTCTGCGAAACGGGCTTGGTGGTAACGCCATTCCTGCCCGGCGACTCGCTGCTGTTTGCCGCCGGAGCCATCTCGGCCATGGAGGGCAACCCTATAGACGTAAACCTGCTGGTGCCAACGCTCCTGTGCGCGGCCGTGCTGGGCGACAACACCAACTACTGGATTGGCCACCTTATTGGCGACCGGGTGTACGAAAGGAACTACAAGCTGATTAAGCGAAAGTACATCGACCAAACCCACGCCTTCTACGAGAAGCACGGTAAGACCACGCTCATCGTGGCGCGCTTTATGCCCATCGTCCGCACCTTTGCCCCCTTTGTGGCGGGTATCGGTAAGATGAAGTACCTGCGCTTCTTCAGCTTCAGCCTGATTGGGAACGTGCTGTGGGTGGTGCTGTTTACCTATGCCGGAAACTTCTTTGGCAATATCCCTACCATAAAGCAGAACTTTACGCTGGTGGTATTCGCCATCATCGCCATATCGCTGGTTCCGCCCATCTACACCTTCATAAAGGTGAAGTACTTCAGCAGCAAGGCTAGCTAATGTCCAGCTCTACGGAGGGGTCCCAGAAGTAGCGCCCGAAGCCGACGATCTTATCGTCGACAACCTCGATACCTTCTGCTCGTAGGAGCTCCTCCATAGCCGTTGGGCTACCGAAGCAGTGCTTGCCGGTTAGCAGCCCGTTACGGTTTACCACCCGATGGGCGGGGATGTAGCGGTCACAGGTATGGCTGGCATTCATGGCCCAGCCTACCATGCGCGACGAGCGTCCCGTACCCAGGTAGCGGGCAATAGCCCCGTAGGAGGTAACCCTCCCCTCGGGAATAAGCTCCACCACCTGGTACACCTGCTCGAAGAACGATAGCTTATCGAAGGTCATACGCCGAATGTTTGGCTACAAGTATACGCAAAAAGCCCGGATTGCTCCGGGCTTTTTCTTTTGCCTAAATAGAAGAAGTTAATGATGTTTTTAACATCCACTCTTCTATAATCTTTAAAAGCCATTTGACAATCAAAACTAGTATAGTTTCTTTTGTCTTTGGACTCCAAAAGGAGTCATTTCTAAGATTAGAAAAATTATTCATGCCAAATTGATTTTAATTTTCTCCTTAAATATTCATCCTATTCAAAAACTTAAATTACCAACTTGAAATCGGTGTCCATTTAAGAAGAAAGAAAGATATTTTTCTTATCCCAAAGCTACCTCTATACCATATCAAAGAGAATAAACACGGTTTAATACTTAAATAAACGGGGTTTAAAACACAAACAATGCCGGGAAAATTCGCCCAGATGTGCTCCGATGAGCGAAGGGACAAACCTACTTCTCACAAGCTGTGAGACGACGATCGGAGGGTCGGATTTCACTCTCACAAGCTGTGAGATGCCCATCGGAAGGTCTGCCTTGCCCTTCCTACCCCTCTAAAATGCCGAATGCCGGGTCTCCCCGGCATTCTACTTAAGTATCATCAATAGCAAATCGTGCTACGTGTGTCGTATGTCGTGCTACGCTTTAGATCACGAACGGCTCGATATCGGCCGGCTCCACCAGCGGCTTGTCGCCGTGGATGCGGAACTTGAGGTAGGTGATGGGCATCCCCTTGGCCAGGTAGTCCTGCTCGTACTTGGTTTTTACGGAGAGGATCTCGTCGGCCATGCCGCTATTGTAAAGGTCGTTGGTGGCCACCAGGATTTCCATGCCGTTTTCCTCGAGCAGCTTCTTGGTGTAGAAGTGGAGGTTCTGGTTGTCGGTTTTCAGGTGTACGATGCCATCGGGGGCCAGGAACTCGCGATAGCTGTTCAGGAACCCCGAGCAGGTGAGGCGCTTCTTGAGGCGGCTCTTCTTGAGCTGAGGATCGGGGAAGGTGATCCAGAGCTCGGCCACCTCATCCTTGCCGAAGAGCGAGCGGATGAACTCGATGCGGGTACGCAGGAAGCCCACGTTGTCCATATTATCCTCGGTAGCGGTCTTCGCCCCGCGCCACAGGCGGGCACCCTTTACGTCGATTCCGATGAAGCTCTTCTCGGGGAACTTCTGCCCTAGGGCAACGGTGTACTCGCCGCGGCCGCAGCCCAGCTCCAGTACGATGGGCTTGCTGTTGCCAAAGAAGCTGGCGTGCCAATTTCCCTTTAGGTGATAGTCGCAGCCGAATACGGCGTCGAACTCGGGCTGAACCAAATTTTTAAACGTTTCGTTTTCAGCAAACCGCTGAAGCTTATTCTTTCCCACCTTGTAACAGTCCTATTTTAAGTTTACACGTTCTATTCTGATTCCCACATCGTGGATGCCGGGCAGCTCCTCCAGGCGCATGCCCTGCTGAATGGTAAAGGTGTAGGTTCCCTTTTCGGGGAACTTCACGTTCTTGCGCATGGCAAAGCGGCTATCCCAGTACTTGGCGAATCCCTTGCCGAGCCATCGGCCCGTATCGTCGGCCAGGTAGCACTCCATCGTGTCGCGCACGTAGGCCCCAGATGGGGCAACGGTGGTCACAAACAGGTACACGTTGCGAAACGGGTAGCTGCTGGAGTTCCTCATGGTTACGTAAACGCTTTGGGTGGTTAGGGTGTCGTCGATGTTCACCTCGAAGCGGGCAAGCGAATCCTTGCTCCACACCGATCCGATGGCCTTGCTGCCCTCGTACACCCTCTGCTTATCGCACGAAGCTAGCGAGATAAGAAGCGCTCCTGCTGCAAGGAGCGCTATATTCCTAATCGTTTTCATTCTTGATTCTATAAAGATCCGTCGAAATAGCGTTGTCTTACCTCTAATGGGTATCACGTATCAGGTATCACGAATGCAAGTCGTGTGTCGTGATACGCGTGTCGTTATACGGCCTACTCGGCTCCACCGTTGGTGCCGCCCTCGCTAGGGCGCTCGGGTCGGTTACGGTTGGGGCGGCGATCGCCTCCCCTATTGCCTCCTTCACGATTTCCGCCTTCGCGGTTGCCGCCCTCGCGGTTGCCGCCATTCGATGGACGACGGCGCTGCTCGCTGCGGGGGTTGCGCTCGGTGCGAGGCCCCTGCTCGGGACGCTGCTGGCCATCCGGTCTACCCGTGGCCTTTGCCGGATTCTCGCTGCGAGCGGGTCGACCATTCTCCGGACGGCCCGGATTTGGACGGCGCTCTGGACGATCCTGCCCCGTGCGGCTAGGGCGCTGCTGCTGAGCCTGTGGCGGCTGCTGGCTGCCTCCACCCTGCGGTGAGCCTCCCTTACGGCCACGATTTCGGCCACGCGAGCTGCGCTTACCCGTGCGGTCGAAGCGGGTAATGCTATCCTCGCCAACCACGTTCTTAAAGTCGGGCTCCTCCATCATGCGAGCCTTCACCATGGTTTCTTCGCTAATCTCGCCGAGCAGCTTATCGGCCTTAATGCCGCGACGGTTTAGCTCTAGGATCTCCTTAACCCTATCTACGGATACCTCCGTAAGGTTAAGCGTAGAGTCGGGAGCGGCGCTAAACCACATCAGCCCCTTTAGGATATCGGTTTTTTGAAGGAATGCCAAGCCGTCGAAAAGCTGAAGCGGCTCCGAAACCCGTGGGAAGTCCTTTTGCGCATCCACGTAGGCGTCGAGCTCGTAGTTGAGGCAGCACTTTAGCTTGCTGCACTGCCCGGCCAGCTTTTGAGGGTTAAGCGATATCTCCTGATGGCGGGCCGAGTTGGTGGTTACCGACGAGAAGCTGGTAATCCAGGTCGAGCAGCAGAGCTCGCGCCCGCACGAGCCAATGCCGCCAATGCGACCGGCCTCCTGGCGGGCACCAATCTGGCGCATCTCCACGCGAATCTTGAAGGCCTCGGCCAAATCCTTAATCAGCTGGCGGAAATCGACGCGCTCGTCGGCAATGTAGTAGAAGATCGCCTTGGTATTGTCGCCCTGAAACTCCACATCGCCCACCTTCATGTTTAGGTTTAGGCGGTTGGCAATCTGGCGCGACTTAATCATGGTTTGCTGCTCGCGGGCAATGGACTCCTGCCATTTTTCGATATCGGTTGGCTTTGCCTTGCGGTATATCTTTTTAAACTCAAGGTTGTTGGGGTGAACGCCGGTCTTCTTCATTTGGCGCGCCACCAGCTCGCCGGTAAGCGAGATGATCCCAATGTCGTGCCCGGGCGATGCCTCTACGGCAACAATATCGCCCTTTTTGAGCTGCAGCTTGTTGGCGTTGCGGTAGTATCCCTTACGGGTATTCTTAAAGCGTACCTCAAAAACGTCATTTTCGATGGCTGTTTGAGGTAAATCGCTCAGCCAATCGTAGGTGCTAAGCTTTTGTCCACCATCAAGACTAACCGCAATGGCCTCGTCCTGATCGTTATGCGTAAAGCAGCAGCCTCGAGAGAAATCTATATTATGGGGATGTTTGCTCATCTTTCGAATAGTATTATTGCAATTTGCGAAGGTAATAAAAAATTACGGCTTAATCAGTTTCACCATTTTAAGGGACATATCGGCAAGCACGATCTTTGCGTTGCCGTTGGCGTTTATGTGGTGAATGGCCGTGTTGAGGAGGGTAAAAGTCTCCTCTATGTTGTTCGGACGGATGAATGGTTTAAAGTTTGCGTAGAATTTCTGCTGCTCGGGATTCAACGGAAGGTAGCTTACGGCCTCCATCCGGAGGTTGAGCATAAACGCCTCGCGGATGACCCTTTCGGCATAGGCCAGCAAGCGCTTAATGCGGTCGCGCCCCAGCGTTGCCACCTCTTCGCTCCATTCAATAAGCCCAATTACGTTCGACTGGTAGCAAAATCGGAGTAGCCCGATTACGTAACCGAAGAACTCGTCGCCCTCCTCGTCAAGCTCCAGCAGGCGTCGGGCCTCAATCATGCTCCCCGACGACAAACGGGCAACGCTCTCTATTGGCATCGACGAGCTGGGATACCTCTCGGTAAGCGAGCGAACCATGTCGTCGTACCTTATGCGTGGAACCCGAATGATTTGCGTTCGCGAAAGGATGGTTTTTAAGACTTTGCCCTCCTCCTGCGCAACCATTAGGAATACCGTTTTAGCAGGTGGCTCCTCAACCAGCTTCAGGAGTGCGTTCGAGGCTGCAATGTTCATCCTTTCGGGAAGCCACATTATAAGCACCTTGTACTCGCCCTCGTAGGCCTTAAACGATAGCTTTTTTATGATATTATCGGCTTCGGCCACGCTAATAAGCCCCTGCTTATTGCCCAAGTCGATGTGCGAATACCAGTCCTGCTCGTCGAAGTAGGTAAGGTTTTCGACAATTGAACGCCAGTAGCTCAAAAACAGGTCGCTTACCACAACCTTATCGCCAATCTCCGAAGTCTTATTTATGGGGAAGGTAAAGTGAACGTCGGGATGCATCAGCTTCTGCACCTTATGGCACGATGGGCAAACGCCGCAGGAGTCGTGCTCGCCCCTATTCTGGCAGTTTAGGTATTGCGCGTAGGCAATCGCTAAAGGAATAGTTCCCGAACCTGGCTCACCTAAAAACATCTGCGCATGGCTTATACGACCTTCGTGAACACCTCGTATTAGCCGCTCTTTTAGCTCATCTTGCCCTACAATATCTTTAAAAAGCATTATCTCCGTATGTTGATAAATATCTGCCAAACAAAAATAGTAAACCGATTGGCAAAATACTCTATTTCGAACAACAACCTCAAAAAAACGCACTCCATTAAAAAGTACAATAAGTTAATCTGCAAAGCCTTTCAATTGTTAAAATTCGACCATTTTCAACCGCTGAATTCTCAATTATTTGCACCTTTGGGGTTTGATCATTAAACCATACTTGCTATCAAATAATGAAGAGGCTGTCTGTTTTACTACTTTTTTTATTCGTTATAAAAATTGCATTGGCGAGCAACGGCACAAGTCAAGACTCTTTGGATAAGAAAAGCGCCAGAAACCCATTTTTATCGTTTAACTACCAAGGTGGAGCTGTGCTTCCTACCAACGACTTTGTTACAAAGCAAAAGAATAAGCCTACGTACAACTCGTACTCGCTGAAATACGGATACTCGGCAGCTGGCGATAGGTGGCAGGACTACGCCTACGGTATGCCCTATGGTGGTGTAGGGTTCTACTTTGCCAACTTCTACAACGACAACGATGCCCTTGGAAATCCGTTTGCCCTCTACGCTTTTCAGGGGACAACCCTCAACGACTACTCAAAAGCGCTTAAGTTCAAGTTTGAGTGGCAGCTGGGTGCCTCGTTCAACTGGAGGCCTTACGATCCCTTCACCAACCACGAGAATATCGCGCTTGGCTCATCGTCCAACGTATTCATCAGCCTCAACCTTTACGCCAACTACCAGTTTGCTCCCCACTGGGATTTTGATTTTGGGGTAAGCATGAGCCACTTTTCGAATGGGGCATCACGCCTACCCAACAAGGGTATCAACCTATTTGCTCCCTTTTTCGAGTTTAACTACAGCTTCGACAAGAAGCCTGTAATTAACGGCAAGCACCGATTCGTCCCCCCCACAATAGAGCCAAGAATAGACTACGACTTGCTGGTAAACATTTCATCGCGCCAGCGACGATTCGATACCACAGGAACGAACCTCCCTTCGGAGTACCTCGACCGTAACTTTGGCGTATACGGAATTTCGTTTGCGCCAATGGTCGTGAGCAGCTACAAGTACAAGTATGGGGCCAGCCTCGATTTTCTTTACGACGAAAGCTCACGGGCAAAGGCATCGAGGGCCGTCAACCCTATCGATAGTAAGACATACGACCGAATCGAACTTGGACCTTTTTGGCATCGGTTCTCGCTAGGAGTTTCAGCAAAGGGTGAGCTAGTTTTGCCCAACTACTCCATCTTTGCCAACCTCGGATACAACATCATCCATGGCAACGACAAGGATAAGCCACTTTACCAGGTGGCCGGTGTAAAGGTTTTCCTTAAGGACAACCTATTTGGAACATTTGGCATCCGAGCCTCAAAGTTCAGCAAAGCTCAATACCTATACTGGAGTCTTGGGTATACTTTTAAGGGAAGCCCTGTAAGCAAGATCAAAAAGACAATCCCTGCAATCATAAAGGGCAACTAAGCTGTAACAGCTCCTATATTTGCATAAACTGACACTTTAATGATAACCATCCCCAAATACCTTGAACAGGGCGATACGATTGGAATAGTAGCAACCGCCCGCAAGGTGTCTCCCGAAGAGCTAGCGCCAGCCATTAAGCTGCTCTCCAACGAAGGATTTAAGGTAAAGCTGGGCAGTAACCTGTTTAAGGAGGCTCACCAGTTTTCCGGAACCGACCAACAGCGCGCTGCCGATGTAATGCAAATGGTAGCCGACCCGGAAGTAAAAGCGATACTGTGCGCCAGAGGAGGATACGGATCTGCCCGCATTCTCGAATACCTCGACTACGAGGCTATACGCAACAATCCAAAGTGGTTCTGTGGATACAGCGACGTTACCGTTATGCATGCCCTATACACCAAGCTGTCGATAGCCAGCCTCCATAGCACCATGCCCATCAACTTTCCGAAGGACGGGTCGTCCAATCCATCAACCCAAAGCTTGGTTGATAGCCTTAAAGGGAAGCACACCGCGCTTGCTGCCGAGGCTAACCCTCATAACGTGTACGGCGAAGCCGAAGGCGTACTGGTTGGCGGGAACCTCTCGCTCGTCTACAGCCTTATGGCAACCGACTTGCAGCTAGACACCAACCAAAAGATCCTCTTTATCGAAGATCTCGACGAGTACCTTTACCATATGGACCGAACCATGCTCAGCCTCCGCCATAGCGGCATTCTTGGCCAGCTTGCAGGCATTGCCGTTGGCTACATGAACGACATGAACGATAACACCATCCCCTTCGGTAAAGCTGCCGAAGAAATCGTATACGAGCACACGCAGCATTTGGGGATCCCGGTTGCCTTTGGCATCCCTGCAGGGCACCTAGAGCCCAACTACGCCATGGTTCTCGGCAAACGATACAGGCTCTCGGTAAATGAAACAGGAAGCCTGCTGAAGATACAGTAAAGCACCCCACATACGAAAGCTACCCGAAACATTGGGTAGCTTTTTCTGCCTTTTGCCAACAAGTACGGAAGGTTCAATCGGAACCCAAAACACCTTCCGTACATCTACGGAAGCTCCAATCGGAACCCAAAACACCTTCCGTACATCTACGGAGGCTTCAATCGGAACCCAAAACACCTTCCGTACATCTACGGAAGCTCTAATCGGAACCCAAAACACCTTCCGTACATCTACGGAGGCACCAATCGGAACCCAAAACACCTTCCGTACATCTACGGAAGCTCCAATCGGAACCTAAAACACCTTCCGTACATCTACGGAGGCTCCAATCGGAAGAGGAATCGCCTTCCGTACTTCACCAGCTGCACGAAGCTTCAATATCAGTGGAAGCCTTCCCAATAATTCCATACTTTTACCTTCATCCGAGTAAGCAGCTACGTTCACCAATCCCTATCCGAACTATGAACGAGGAACTAGGCATCATACGCCACGACAAGCAGCTCCGCCCCTATGCCGACACCATCAACCGTCGGTACGCCAATACCCTTAAAAAGGAGATGGAGCTAACCGAAGAAAAATCATCGCTAAGCGAATTCGCCAACGGCCATATGTACTTTGGGTTGAACCGCGTTTGGGACGGATGGGTTTTCCGCGAATGGGCACCCGCCGCATCGCGCATCTACCTGATTGGCGACTTTAGCGGATGGCAGGAGCAGGAGACGTTCCGCCTATACCGCCTCGAAAACGGAATCTGGGAGATTTGGCTAGAGCCCAACCAGCTAGCGCATGGGCAGCACTACAAGCTATCCATCCACAGCGATAGCGGTAAATTCGAGCGCATACCGGCTTGGGCAACCCGCGTTGTGCAGGATAACACTTCCAAGATATTCTCGGCGCAGGTTTGGGATCCACAGTACGAGTACGAATTCCGCGTTAAGCACTTTAAGCCCCACACCTCCCCGCTGCTGATCTACGAATGCCATGTGGGCATGGCAACCGAAGAGGAAAGGGTTGGCGTTTACAACGAGTTTAGGGAGAAGGCTCTTCCCCGTATTGCCTCTCTCGGCTACAACGCCATCCAGCTGATGGCCGTACAGGAGCACCCCTACTACGGATCGTTCGGGTACCACGTCTCCAGCTTCTTTGCCCCCTCTTCGCGCTTTGGCACGCCCGAAGAGCTGAAGCAGCTGGTAGATGCCGCCCACGAGCTGGGCATTGCCGTTATCATGGATATTGTGCATTCGCATGCCGTAAAAAATGCGGTAGAAGGGCTGGGATGCTTCGATGGAACGCCCTTCCAGTACTTCCACCAAGGGCCAAGGCGCGAGCATCCGGCATGGGATTCGCTCTGCTTCGATTACGGGAAACCCGAAGTGCTGCACTACCTCCTCTCCAACTGCAAGTACTGGCTCGAAGAGTTTAAGTTTGATGGCCTCCGCTTCGATGGCGTAACCTCCATGATCTACCTCAACCACGGTCTTAACCAAACCTTCACCAGCTACAACGACTACTACAACGGCAAGCAAGACGAAGATGCCATAACCTACCTTGCGCTTGCCAACAAGCTAGTACACCTACTAAACCCTAATGCCATAACCATTGCCGAAGAGATGAGCGGCATGCCCGGACTGGCCGCCAAGCAGGAGGATGGAGGTCTAGGCTTCGACTACCGAATGGCAATGGGAATACCCGACTACTGGATTAGGCTTATAAAGGATATCAAAGATGAGGAATGGAAACCTGGTGATATCTACTGGCAGCTAACCAACCGCCGAAAGGAGGAAAAGACGATTAGCTACGCCGAAAGCCACGATCAGGCTTTGGTTGGCGATAAGACTATCATCTTTCGCCTTATTGACGAAAGGATGTACTGGCACATGCGAATTGATGATGCCGACTTAACCGTAAATAGAGGTATTGCACTTCATAAGATGATCCGCCTCATTACAGCAGCAACCATAAACGGAGGATACCTCAACTTTATGGGAAACGAGTTTGGCCATCCCGAGTGGATCGACTTTCCCCGTCAAGGAAATGGCTGGTCGTATAAGTACGCACGAAGACAATGGAGCCTAGCCTCAGATCCTAGCTTAAAGTACCAGTACCTTGATCGGTTCGACAAAGCGATGGTAAATCTTCTAAAAACAGAGAAGAACTTCCACCTAAAACCGCTTACTAAGCTTTGGGATAAGGAGGACGATCAAATTCTTGCCTTTGCACGAAACGACCTCATCTTCATCTTTAACTTTAGCCCCCAAAAATCATTTGCAGACTATGGCATCCTAGCCCCAAAAGGAAAGTACACGGCAATACTCAACACCGATGCCAAAGAATTTGGCGGCTTTGCCATAAACGACGATAGCATAGAACATTTCACCCAACCCGACGCTCTCATCAAGAACGGCAATAAGGAATGGCTCAAGGTGTACATACCCTCACGTACAGCCATTGTATTCCGAAAAGCTCCAGAATAATTGCAGGGTTTGCAGATTTCATCTAAATCCGAGCATTTTTTAATGTTGGATATCATCCAACCTGTAAAAAACAGATGTTTTTGTTATTTTTTACTAATAATATTATCCCTAAAGTGCATCTATGCAGCAAAAAAGAGTAAAGCAACCTAGTATATTTGCTTAATTTTCAGCAATATTTTTCATTTCTGCTTGAAAGTTACTATATTTGCGCTCGTAAAGGAGAAAATCCGATACAAAGGGGGACACGATGTCCCCCCTTTTGTTATCAAAAAAGTATGGTAGATCAGGCATTTGTAAAAAAAATCGTAGAGGAAAAATTAGCCGAACTAGATCTATTTCTCGTAGATTTAAAAATCGACACCTCCAATAAAATCGACATAGCCATAGATGGCGATAGCGGAGTTGGTATCGACCAATGCATTGCAGTGAGCCGCGCCGTAGAAGGCTCGCTCGACCGCGAAAAAGAGGACTTTGAACTTATGGTAGCATCACCCGGAATTGGCCAGCCATTTAAGGTACACCGCCAATACACCAAGGCCATCGGTCGCCCAGTTGAAGTTCAGCTGCTCGATGGCGCCAAGGTTGCAGGAACCCTTAGCGAAGTAACCCAAGACGATTTTGAGGTTACGTTCTCCAAAAAGGAGCAAATAGAGGGAACCAAGAAAAAGCAGATCGTAGAGGTAAAACAGCGAATTGCCTTTGCCTATGCGAAATCGACTAAAGAAACAATATCATTCAAGTAAGAAAGAGATATAAGCTTGTTGCAAATGGAAAATCTTAACCTTATAGAGACATTCGCAGAGTTTAAGGAACTCAAGAATATCGACCGTCCGACCATGATGAGCGTTCTTGAGGACGTGTTTCGTGGCCTTCTCGTAAAGCTTTACGGAAGCGACGAAAATTTCGATATCATCGTGAATATCGACAAGGGAAACCTTGAGATATACCACAACCGTATCGTGGTTGCCGATGGCGAGCTAGAAGATCCTACGAAGGAAATTCCGCTTAGCGAGGCCAAGAAAATTGACGAGGACTACGAGGTTGGCGAAGAGGTATCGGAAGAGGTTAGGTTCGAGAAGTTCGGACGCCGTGCAATACTTGCACTCCGCCAGAATCTTGCAGGCCGAATCATGGATCTCGAAAAAGCAAGCATCTTCAATAAGTATAAGGATAAGGTAGGCCAAGTAGTTACCGGCGAAGTATACCAAGTTTGGAAGAAGGAAATTCTTGTTATCGACGACGAAAACAACGAGCTCATCCTTCCTCGCACCGAGCAAATTCCATCCGACTTCTACCGCAAAGGCGACACGCTTAAAGCCGTAGTTGTTCGCGTAGAAATGCGCAACAGCAGCCCGCTTATTATCCTTTCTAGAACATCACCAGTATTCCTAGAGCGTCTTTTCGAGCAGGAAGTACCCGAAATCTTCGATGGCCTAATCACCATAAAGAAGATTGTACGCGTACCCGGCGAGCGCGCAAAGGTTGCCGTAGAAAGCTACGACGAGCGCATCGATCCAGTTGGAGCCTGCGTGGGAATGAAGGGATCGCGCATCCACGGAATTGTTCGCGAGCTTCGCAACGAGAATATCGACGTTATCAACTTTACGCATAACACTCAGCTTTATATTGCACGAGCTCTTAGCCCTGCTAAAATCAGCAGCATTAAGCTCGACGATGAAAATCTCAAGGCTGATGTTTACCTAAAACCAACCGAGGTATCGCTTGCCATCGGCAAGGGTGGCCTTAACATCAAACTAGCCGGACAGCTAACCGGCTACGAAATTGACGTTTACAGAGAAAGCGAAGAGGATGAGGAAGACGTATCGCTAGATGAATTCGGCGATGAAATCGAAGGCTGGATCATCGATCAACTCAAGAATATTGGCTGCGATACAGCTAAGAGCGTACTCGAAATTTCGGTAAGCGAACTGGTTCGCAGAACCGACCTAGAAGAAGAAACCGTAATTGAAGTGGTAAACATTCTTCGTTCGGAGTTTGAGTCTTAGCACATTGTATTAAATTTGCCTTCACTAAAAAATCGATAGGATAAGTATGACGCAGGATAAATCAACACGGCTTCTTAAAGCAGCTAAGGAGCTAAACGTAGGGGTTCAGACCATTGTGGATTTTCTTCATAAGAAGGGAATAGAGGTCGACTCGAACCCTAATGCAAAAATAACCACCGAAGCATACCTATTGCTGGAGAAGGAATTCGGCAAGGAATTTAAGCTAAAGGCAGAAGCCAGCAAGGTTGACCTGAAGGGCATTCGGGAAAAGAAGGCCGCTGTGTCTATTGACGACGTGCTTAAAGGCTCAAGCCCTTCCGATGAAGATGAAGGCGATGACGATAGCGAAAGAAGCATCATCCTTAAGGACAACACCAGCACCGAAAGGCATAAGCCGCACGAACCTGAAGTGGAGAAAATTGAAGCACCCAAAATTAAGGGTCCAAACATCATAGGCAAGATAGATCTCGAGCCTAAGCGTACCACTCGTCCTGCAACCAGTGAAGCCCCTATCGAAGAGAAGGAAAAACCGCAACCTGCTGCTGAGGTTAAAGCGGAGAAAACCGTATCTGCTCCTATCGAAAAACCTCAAGAAGTTAAAATAGAAAAGGCTACAGACATAGAGCCAGCTGCTCCTGTAACCCCAAAGGAACATACAAAGGTGGAAGAAGAGGTAAAGCCTGTGCAAGAAAAGCCAGCAGCACCTACCGAAACCGAAGGCAAACAACAAAATCGCCCCCAGCCAACTCCTGCACCTGAAAAAGAGCCGGAAGCCACCGAGCAACCTAAGAAGGGCGTTGAAGAAACGAAAACTGATTTAGTGAAAGAAGAAGTTGTAAAAGAAGAAGTAGTGGCTGAAACAGCTACCGAAACCAGCGAAGAACTTTTTAGGGCTGACGTGGAGAAGCTCTCGGGACCAACGGTTGTTGGCAAAATTGACCTTTCGGCCTTTGCGCCTAAGAAAAAACCAGTTGCCACATCGGTAGGCAACCCAAATGCAGGGGATAAGAATAAAAAGAAACGGAAACGCATTAAGCCCGATCAGAAAGTTAACGTAGAGGGTGAGGCTAAGTCCCAAGAAGTTCGTCAGCCACAATTCCCTCCTCGCGCAAAACCTCTAGAAAAGGGTCCAAAACAAACCGATGCCAACCGTCCACAGAAAGGACCTCGCCAGCCACAGGCCGGTAGTCAGCCTGGCCAACCTGGTCAAGGAGGTGGCAACCGCCTACAGGTTAACCGCAATGCAGGGGGACCCCAAAAAGGTGGTTCAAAGTTCGCTGCTAAGAAACCTGTTCACAAGGAGGTTAGCGACGAGGATGTACAAAAGCAAATTAAGGACACTCTAGCTCGTCTTACCGCAAAAGGCGCGAAGAGCAAGAGTTCTAAATATCGTAGAGATAAGCGCGACGATGTTCGTCAGCGTATGATGGCCGAGCAGGAGCTTGCCGAGGCCGAACGCAGCATCATCAAGGTAACCGAATTCGTTACCGTTAACGAGTTGGCAAACATGATGGATGTTCCGGTTACCGATGTAATTGGAGCCTGCATGAACCTAGGTTTGATGGTTTCCATCAACCAGCGTTTGGATGCAGAGGCTCTTGTTTTGGTAGCAGAAGAGTTCGGGTACAAGGTTGAGTTCGTTGCTGCCGAGATCCAAGAATCTATTCAGGAAGAGGAGGACAGACCAGAGGATCTTCTCCCCCGCTCTCCTATCGTTACCGTAATGGGACACGTAGACCACGGTAAAACATCGCTGCTGGACTACATCCGTAAGGCGAACGTAATAGCCGGTGAGGCTGGTGGTATCACCCAGCACATTGGAGCTTACTCTGTAAAAATCGACGAAGAGCGCAGGATTACCTTCCTAGATACCCCTGGTCACGAAGCGTTTACCGCAATGCGTGCCCGTGGTGCTAAGGTTACCGATATCGCCATCATCATTATTGCAGCAGACGATAGCGTGATGCCACAAACCAAGGAGGCCATCAACCACGCGGTTGCAGCAGGTGTTCCAATGGTGTTTGCCATCAACAAGGTGGACAAGCCAGGTGCAAACCCCGATAAGATCCGAGAACAACTTGCCGCCATGAACTACCTCGTTGAGGATTGGGGAGGTAAGTATCAGGTTCAAGAAATCTCGGCTAAGAAGGGAGAAGGTATTCAGGAACTTCTTGACAAGGTACTGCTAGAGGCTGAAATGCTTGAGCTGAAGGCTAACCCAAATAAGAACGCAAAGGGTTCTGTTATTGAATCGACCCTTGATAAAGGTCGTGGCTACGTTACCACGATGCTGGTTCATTCGGGAACGCTTAATATTGGAGATGTTGTTCTTTCAGGACAATACTACGGTCGCGTAAAGGCAATGTTCAACGAACGTGGTAAGAAGATCACCAAGGCAGGCCCTTCGGTTCCTGTTCTTATGCTCGGGTTGAACGGAGCACCAACAGCAGGGGAAACCTTCAACGTACTCGAAGAGCGCGAGGCAAAGGATATTGCCAACAAGCGCGAGCAGCTGCAGCGTATGCAGGGACTACGTGCTACCAAGCATATCACCCTCGACGAAATCGGTCGCCGTATTGCCATCGGAAACTTCAAGGAGCTTAACATCATCGTTAAGGGAGACGTGGACGGTTCTATCGAGGCGCTTACCGACTCGCTCATCAAGCTTTCGAACGAAGAGGTACAGGTTAACGTAATCCACAAAGCTGTAGGTCAGATTTCGGAATCGGACGTTCTGTTGGCTGCTGCATCAAACGCAATTATCGTTGGTTTCCAAGTTCGACCATCAACCAATGCCCGCCGCATTGCAGAGAACGAGGGGATCGAAATTCGCCACTACTCGATCATCTACGATGCTATTAACGAAGTTAAGGACGCCATCGTTGGCATGCTTTCTCCCGAAATCAAGGAAGAAACCACATGTTCGATTGAGGTTATGGAGGTCTTCAAGATCACCAAGGTGGGGACGATTGCCGGATGTATCGTTCGTGAAGGTACGGTTACCCGTAACTCCAAGATCCGCGTTATCCGCGATGGTATCGTAATCCATACTGGCGAGTTAGAATCGCTCAAGCGCTTTAAGGATGACGTTAAAGAAGTTAAGAGCGGATTCGAGTGCGGTTTGAACACCAAGGGATTCAACGATATTCAGGTAGGCGACTTTATCGAAGGCTACGAGCTGATTGAAGTTAAGAAAACGCTCTAACAGATCGCATAATATAAAAAGGGGGCATCCGAAAAGATGCCCCCTTTTACATTGGTGCATGCCAACCTTTCCGAAATAATCCCCAAATTTGAGATCAAAACCGGACGACATTAAACGCATGAAGAAAGAATCGTTACGCCTCGTACTTACTGCCCTACTGCTAACCTTAGCTGCTGCAACTTGGGCTCGAACTGTAAATCCCAAGCACGAGATGCGTGCTGCATGGATAGCCTCGGTAGAGAATATTGACTGGCCATCGACGAAGGGGCTTACCCCCGAACAGCAGCGGCAGGAGTTTATTAAGATGATCGATCAGCTTAAAGATGTTGGCATAAATGCCGTAATCGTGCAGGTTCGTCCGTGCGCCGATGCGCTGTACAGCTCAAGCATAGAACCGTGGTCGATGTACCTCACCGGCAAGCAAGGTTTGGCCCCCAATCCATACTACGATCCGCTAAAGTTTATGATTGACGAGTGCCACAAGCGCTGCATCGAGTTCCACGCATGGTTTAACCCCTACCGAACCATCAAGGATACCACCTATAAGGACATCGACTCAACACACATCATTAAGCAGCACCCCGAATGGCTGGTTACCTACGGCAACCAGCGCTACTTCGATCCTGCGCTACCACAAACGCGCGAGCACGTGCTTAAGGTTATCATGGACGTGGTAAACCGCTACGATGTTGACGGCGTTCACTTCGACGACTACTTCTATCCCTACAAGATTAAAGGGGTAGACTTCCCCGATAGCGCATCGTTTGCCGCCTACCCACGTGGCTTCGCTTCCGATCAAAAAGAGGCATGGCGACGCGATAACGTAAACCTAATTATTAAGGCAATCCGCGATAGCATTCGCGCGGCAAAGCCGTTCGTAAAGTTCGGCATATCGCCATTTGGGATATGGAGGAATAAGGCGAGCGATCCCCGCGGGTCGGAAACCAACGGCGGATCGAACTACGACGACCTGTACGCCGACATCCTTCATTGGATGCAGAATCGGTGGATCGACTACGTGGTTCCCCAGCTCTACTGGCACATCGGCCTAAAGGTGGCCGACTATAAAACGCTGGCCCAATGGTGGAGCAAGAACAGCAACGGAACTCCCCTCTACATCGGTCAGGGCTACTACAGGGTCGACCCTCAGTCGAAGACCAAGGAGTGGGCCGATGGAAAGGAGATCAGCCGACAGCTGGAACTCAACCGAACCATCCCAGAGATTGAAGGGAGCATCTTCTTTAGCGCAAAGTCGTTCCTCAACAATAGCCTAAACGTAAACGAGCAGCTAAAGAAGCAGTACTACCGCTATCCGGCAATCGTTCCCCAAATGCGTTTTATCGACAGCCTTCCTCCTGCTGCACCCGTACACTTTACCGTAAAGGATCGTAAGAAAAACGTAAGGCTTAGCTGGACGGTGAGCGACACCGCATCCTCCGAAATGGACAGGGCTAGATACTTTGTTGTGTACCGATTTAGCGACAAGGTAGACTACAGCAACCCAGCCAACATCTACACGATAACAAGAGACACCTCCATTATCCTAAAGAAGAATAAGAAGAAGGGCAAGAAGCACGTTCGCTTTAGCATCACCGCTCTGGACCGCCTCTACAACGAGAGCAAGCCAACAAAAGCGGTAACGGTAAGCATGTAGTCCTCATAAAAGAATAGCCAGACCATCCAACGTGGCCTGGCTATTCTTTTATGGTTAAAGCCGCTTTAGTTGAGCCGCTTTATTTCATCCTGGTAACGTTCAATAATAGTTACGGCATTTGAATCTTCCTTAAGCTGCTGCAGATACTTCTTTGCTTCCTCCTTATTGTTTAAGGCTATGTATGCGCGCATATACAATGCCGCAACTTCAGGTTTTGCTTCAGCACAAAGTTCCTCCACCTTCACCTCCCTATTTAAGGCTTCAACTGCTTTTTGGGGTTTCCCCTTTTCAACAAAAATGGATATTGTACGCAGCTTTGCAAGATCTCTAATCGTTGCATGGCCGACCTTTTCTCCCATCTTACAAGCCTTCTTATAAGACGATTCGGACAAAGCAAGTAACCGGGATTTCGAAGCTTCGGGAGCATTCTTCGCAACGTTTAAGTAGGCATCGCCTAAAGCCAATAAAGAAGAGTCGCTACCCTTACTACTACTAAAAAGGATTGCATAAACCTGGTTCATATCTGTAGGGTACGAGGTTAGCATTTTATTGATAGTACTTATGCTCTGATACCCTACCTCCTGCTGAAACGAGTTGCCGTCGGGAGTTGCAACTACAATATTGGGAATTGCTTGAACGTTGAACTGGGAGGCGACACTCTTATTATAATCAATATCGACCTTTACCATCACCATTTTATCCATATTGACCATTACTGATTTATCGGACCAAACTTCCGATTCCATGGCCTTACACGGCCCACACCAGCTTGCTGTAAAATCAATCATCATCAGCTTACCCGTTGCTTTTGCAACTTTTTGGGCATCTTCGTAACTATACAACCATTGTGAATGGGCGCTAAAAGAAAGTAAGAGCAACCCAACAAAAGAGAATAAAATTTTTTTCATAATATTAATTTTAGATTATCGCTTAAATTTAAACTATTTTACCAAACAACACTAACAAATCAAAGAAATTGACATTATTTGCTATTACCAATAAATGCTTTATATTTGGCTCATGGTCGAAAAGCACATAAATAACCTATACCACCAGCAGGGCAAGGGCCTTTACGATTGCTGGATCTGCTGATTCTCCTTCCTTTCATTCCAAGGATGCACGCTCTTGTGCACCTATCCCCACATTTTTTCAAAACGTACTTACGAATAGCAAACTCCCATTTACACTATGGAGAAAGGAGTTGTATTTGACATCAAGCGCTTTGCGGTAAACGATGGTCCCGGGATACGTACGGCCGTATTTCTTAAAGGATGCCCTCTACGCTGCCAGTGGTGCCATAATCCCGAAGGCTTATGCAAGGAGATAGAGCAATCGACCAAAAGCGTAAAGGTTGATGGGGTGGCCTACTCCATGCCCTACAGCATTGGCTACGAAATATCGGCAGATGATCTTGTAGCGGAAATCTTGAAGGATCGCATATTTATGGAGGAGTCGGGAGGCGGCGTAACCTTTTCGGGTGGCGAGCCGATGCTCCAGCATCAGTTCTTACAGAAGGTGCTCAAGAAGCTTCATCGAAATGGTATTCATACTGCTGTAGATACCTCGGGGCTTACGGCTTGGGAAAACCTTGAAAGCATTATCCCCTTCACCAGCCTTTTCCTTTACGACCTTAAGTGCATCGACGAGGAGAAGCATCGCCGCTTTACTGGCGTTTCCAACGGTATCATTCTCGATAACCTTAGGAAGCTGTCGGAGCGACGCATTCCGGTTCAGATTCGCATTCCCGTAATACCCACCTTCAACTACAATGACGAGGAGATGAACAGCATCCTATCGTTTATCGGAAGTTTGAAGAATGTCGAAAGGGTTGATCTGCTCCCCTACCACACCATCGCCCAGTCGAAGTACGAGCGGTTGGGCATCAGCAATTCGCTCTTTGAGGAGAAGTCGCTGAAGAATGAGGATCTACAGAGCTACTTTACCCAGATCCAAGAGCGAGGCGTAAAGGTGTCAATTGGAGGATAACAAGTAAAAACCAAAGCTATAACAACAACCATGAACGAACGAGTTAAAAGACTGAGAGAGGAGACCCTGAACGCCATCAACACGCTATCGTCGGAGCGGGGTGTCCTTATTACCGAATTCTACAAGAGCATAGAGAATGTCAATCTATCGGTGCCTGTGCAGCGTGCCATGGCGTTCGATTATATCCTAACCAATAAAAAGATTTACATCGGCGAAGGCGAGCTGATCGTCGGCGAGCGTGGCCCAAAGCCAAAGGCAACTCCGACCTATCCGGAGATTTGCGTCCATACGCAGGAGGATCTTGAGGTGCTTGATACGCGTAAGAACGTATCATTTAAGGTCGATGAGCAAACGCGAAAGGACTTTAGGGATATCATCACCCCCTACTGGACCGGAAAGAACAACCGCGAGCGCATTATGCAGGCCATGAGCCCCGAATGGAAGCAGGCCTTCGAAGCTGGCATCTTTACCGAGTTCATGGAGCAGCGCGCACCGGGCCATACCGTTTGCGGTGGAAAGATTTACAAGATGGGGATGAACGACTTCATCCGCCAAATTGACAATGAAGTTATAAAAAGGAGCAACGGTGGCGATGCCAACCAGCTAGAGGAACTCAAGGCCATGCGCATTGCGGCCAACGCTATCATCACCTTTGCCAACCGCCATGCCGATGCTTTGGAAGAGCAGGCCAGAAGCGAAGCCAATCCATCTCGCAAAGCAGAACTCGTAAAGATGGCAGAAGTTTGTCGTAACGTTCCTGCCAATAAACCAACCACCTTCCACGAGGCGCTGCAGTACTACTGGTTTATGCATCTCGGCGTGGTTACCGAGCTAAACCCTTGGGACTCGTTCAATCCCGGAAGGCTCGACCAGCATCTTGAGCCATTCTACACGAAGGAACTCGAGGAAGGATCGCTAACTCACGAACAGGCTCGCGAGCTGCTGCAGTGCTTCTGGGTGAAGTTCAACAACCACCCATCGCCCCCAAAGGTTGGCATCACCGCACAGGAGAGCAGCACCTACACCGACTTCTGCCTCATCAACGTGGGCGGAGTGAAGGATAACGGTGCCGATGGCGTTAACGAGGTGTCGTTCCTTATCCTTGATGTGATTGAGGAGATGCGCCTGCTGCAACCCAGCTCGATGGTGCAGCTGTCGAAGAAGAATCCCGACAGCTTTATCGATCGCACCATCAAGATTACCAAAACGGGCTTTGGGCAACCCTCCATCTTCAACACCGATGCGATGATTCAGGAGATGCTGCGCCAGGGTAAGAGCATTGTGGATGCCCGTAGAGGTGGCGCAAGCGGCTGCGTAGAGGTAGGAGCATTTGGAACCGAGGCGTACTGGCTTACCGGATACTTCAACCTGCCCAAGATACTGGAGCTGACGCTGAATAACGGCTTCGATCCAAGAACCAACACCCAGCTAGGCTTGCAAACCGGCGATGCAACCACGTTTACCACCTACAAGCAGCTGCTGGAGGCATTCGAGAAGCAGGTAAACCATTTCATGAAGATCAAGATAGAAGGTAACGTAAAGAACGAGCAAATATTTGCCGAGCACATGCCCGTACCATTCCTTTCGATCCTCATTGACGACTGCATTACCTCGGGCAAGGACTACAACGCCGGAGGTGCGCGCTACAACTCCACCTACGTTCAGGGTGTAGGACTGGGTACCATTACCGATTGCCTTTCGTCGCTGCGCTATCACGTTTATGAGAAGGGTAGTGTTTCCATGCAGACGATGCTCGATGCCCTAAAGGATAACTTTATAGGTCACGAGACGCTCCGAAACGAGCTTATCTTCAACACGCCAAAGTACGGCAACGATGACGACCGTGCCGACCGCTGCCTCGACGAGGTTTTTGAGATATACTATAATGCAATTGACGGGAAACCAAACGCGCGTGGAGGTGTTCACCGCGTAGATCTGCTGCCTACCACCTGTCACATCTACTTCGGAAAGGTTACCGGGGCGCTCCCCGATGGACGAAAGGCTACGGTTCCTCTTTCGGAAGGGATTTCGCCATCGCAGGGGTGCGATACGCACGGGCCAACTGCTGTAATCAAATCGGCAGCTAAGATAGACCACGTGCGAACTGGAGGAACGCTGCTGAACATGAAGTTTGCCCCTCAGTTCTTCAATGGCGACGAGGCAATTCGTCGTGTTTCGAGCTTAGTTCGTAGCTACTTTAAGCTCGATGGTCACCATATTCAGTTTAATGTGGTGAATGCCGATACGCTTCGTAAGGCGCAGCTGCAGCCCGAGCTCTACAGAGACCTGATTGTACGCGTTGCAGGGTTTAGCGACTACTTCAACGATCTGGGACCTGAGCTGCAGAACGAGATTATCAGCCGTACTGAGCACGAGACGATGTAGACTTTCATATTACAAGAAGTTAAACGGAAATAAACGGAAGTTAGACTGAAGTTATAAGAAGGCTAACGCATGACAATAGATACCTATCTTGAAGTAAAGCGCTACAACGTAGCGCCACTTGAGTAACCGTGGGTGCAAGCCCACGGTGCTTTGATAGAAAAGCGTCAGCCCCGAAGGGGCGACCCCAATGCTTGAAGTAGAAACCACAAGTCAAATGCCAAAAGGTTCGCCCCATTCGGGGCTGACAACAAGGAACAACCGGAGACCACGGATTGCATCCGCGGTTACTAAGGTTTAGCTACTTCGTAGCATTTTATCGCTTAGCCTAATGGCAATACTCGAAGCAATTAATGAATAAGGAAAGGGCTTTACTTCTAATTGAGAGTAAAGCCCTTCCTGTATATAATCGTGATACGTGTATCGTGATACTTGATACTGTTATCAATCTGCAATCTTAAACGTCCAAGCCCACTGGCAGGGCATTTCGTTGTACTTGATGGAAGAAACGTCAACGATCATTTGTCCGTTGGCGTAAGTCCAAGGAAGGTTGCCCTCGCGGCCAAGCAGCGTTACTTTGGTGTTGTTCGATGGTGCAGGAATGTTAAGCACCAGCTTATCGTTGGGCCATTCGAGGGCAATAGCGTAAAGGTTACCCTTGTTGGTGGTGTAGCAAAGCGTTGTCTTCTTTGAACCGTAGGCTGCCTTAAGTCCATCGCCCTTTGAGGTAGCCGAGGTAGCTAGCGCCGCTTGTGGAACAACCTCGCGAGGTTGACTCTTAGACTGCCAGTAGAGATAGGCATGCGCATTCTGCTTGCCCTCGAAGTATTCTACCTTAATGGCATACTTCTGTCCGGCCTTCATCTTTATCTGACCAGCCTTGGCGGCTCCCTTTTGGCGATCCATCACGCTTCCCTCCTTATCGGTAGAAGCAGCACCCCACTTATCCACCACCAGCTGGTTATCAATCCAAACGCGGATGCCATCGTCGGCAACGGCCTCCATTTGGTAGGTTTCGCTGTACTTTGGGGTGATGAAGCCCTCCCACTTGCCGGTAAAGTCATCCTCCTTGATTCCCTTTGCAGGAGAGTTACGAACCCAGTCGAAGCTGATGTTAGGATCGATGCGGTTAAGGGTAACATCCTTCTCCTCGATGGTGCGGCTATATGCCTTAGAGCCATATATGGCCTCGCCGTTGACCTTTAGCCAAGAGCCCAGCTGAAGCAGGCGCTCCTGCTGAAGCAGCGGAATCTGTCCATCGGCACCGGGACCAACGTTAAGCGTTATCCCTCCTCCGTTGGCAACAGCCATCACAAAGAAGTGGATTAGATCTTCGGGGGTGAGGTAGGCATCGATAGTTTCGTTGCGGTTTAGCCCGAAGCTACGGCCCATTCCGCGGCACTCGGCCCAAGGACGGTTGGGGCTGTGGATGCCCGCACTATATTCGGGGGTAAGGAAGCCGTAATCGCTGCCACCTCCCCAGCGGTTGTTCACGATGGCTTCGTCGCCAACCGTGTTAAAGTACCACGAGATAAGCTCGGGGGCCTTCCATGTTGATGCGGGATGATCCCACTCGCCATCGGTAAAGATTAGCGAGGGCTTATAGGTTGATACCAGCTCCTTGAACTGTGGAACCATATGCTTTTCTACGTACTGATGAACCTTTTCGCCGGGATCGGTTCCCCAGCGGTAAAGCGGATTGTTCCACTCGGGAAGCGAGTAGTAAAGGCCGAACTTAAGGTTGGTGTTGGAACGGATAGCTTTCTCCAGCTCGCCAACTATGTTGCGCTTGGGGCCAGTTTCTACCGTGTTCCAGCTGGGGGCATACTTGCTAGGCCAAAGGCAATATCCATCGTGATGCTTTGATACGAGAATGATATATCCTGCACCTGACTTGGCAAACAGATCGGCCCATTGGTTGGCATCAAACATCTCGGCCTTAAAGATATCCTTGTACTGCTCGTACTTAAAGTTCTCGCCAAAAACCCTCTTCTGGAAGTTGATGCGGGTTGTATCGCCTGTTAGCAAACCACGAAGGAACCATTCGGCATACTGCTCCTTACCCGAATATGAAGGTACGGAGTAAAGTCCCCAGTGGATGAAGATGCCGAGCTTGGCATCGTTGAACCAAGCGGGATAGGGACGCGTGTTGAGCGACTCCCACGTAGGCTCGTAAACCTTCTGCTGTGCGATTCCCTGCAGACTTGCTACCAGAGCAAGAGCCACAAGAATCAGGTGTTTTGTTCTTTTCATTTGAATAATAGTGTTTAAAGCGGTCGAGATGCATGGAGCATCCATCGTATTTACTTTTCAAAAGTAGGGGTAAAAGAATAGATTTACAATTGGTAGATGATATACTAGCGTAGGAAGAGCGCTCGTAGCCCTCATGTTAAGGATTTTTCTAAATTCTCTATTGATAATCAAAGAATGTGATCCTCTGTATTAAGGATGTGCTTGTTTTTTTCATGATAGTGATGGTGTTTCATTAAGATGTGGCAGTAAAACAGGCAAGAGTAAGGGTGCTGCAAGGCATAGTGTTCGTATTGCGGACATAGCTTCATGTGTTTTAATGGGAGAGTGTGCAATTTCACGACCTATTAATGGCGTGTTTTGGAAATGTGTTTGGTTTTTTTGAAAGAGTGATTGGTTTTTTAATGGGAGTGTTTGCCTTTTCGGTTGGAGTGATTGATCTGCATAGATGAGTGATCCAATTTCATACACAAGTAGCTCTGTTTCCGAGGATGCTTTCCATTTTTCGCGGTTGTTTTGTCTGTTTTTACCATGTGTAATCGATTTTCTGGGCATAGTGTTTGATTTTCTTACTAGAGTGTTTTGTTTTCGAGGGTAAGTGTTTACTTTTTTGAGGTATGTGTTTCATATCTCCCCTATAGTGTTTGATAGAATTGGCTACGTACCCCTCCTGCCCGTTCGCTTTTCTTTACGTATGCTAATATTTCGCAGTTTTTTCGAGCATTTCAGCATTTTTTTTGAGCATTCACCGTCCTGTAAATGCTGCTTTTCAACGTATTAACCGGTTTATTGGCTTTTATTTATTCTTTTAACAAACTCTATTTAGCTCAATAGGCGATTTTAAAGCTAAACGGGTATTTTGTATCCCCCCTCGGCTCCGCTCGGGGAGCACCTCGACTCCGCTCGGGGTACGGATCGGGGTACAGCGCGGGGTACGGATCGGGAAAAGGCTTAGGGAACGGATAGGGTGACGAATAGGGTGACGGATAGGGTGACGGATAGGGTGACGGATAGGCGTACAGTTCGAGATACGGCTCAAAGTTTACCGTTCCTCGAGCGGAGTCGAGAGGAACTCATCTACAAGGCTCCTCTAACTCATCTTGATTTTCTACTCGGCTTCCCCCCCTCGGCTCCGCTCGGGGAGCACCTCGGCTCCGCTCGGGAAGCACCTCGACTCCGCTCGGGGAGCAGCTCGGGGTACGGCTCGGGAAAAGGCTTATGGAACGGATAGGGTAACAGATAGGCGTACAGTTCGAGATACGGCTCAAAGTTTACCGTTCCTCGAGCGGAGTCGAGAGGAACTCATCTACAAGGCTCCTCTAACTCATCTTGATTTTCCACTCGGCTTCCCCCCTCGGCTCCGCTCGGGGAGCACCTCCACTCCGCTCGGGGTACGGATCGGGAAAAGGCTTAGGGAACGGATAGGGTGACGGATAGGCGTACAGTTCGCGATACGGCTCAAAGTTTACCGTTCCTCGAGCGGAGCCGAGAGGAACTCATCTACAAGGCTCCTCTAACTCATCTTGATTTACCACTCGACTTTCCCCTCGGCTTCCCCCCTCGACTCCGCTCGGGGAGCACCTCGGCTCTGCTCGGGGTACGGATAGGGGTACGGATAGGGGAAGACAAGTGGAAACGTATATTCCGCCAAAAACACGGATCGACCCCGTATTTATACCTGTTTTTGCAAAACAGGTATTTTCTACAGTAGATATGTAGCTTAGCAGTAGTAAGTTTAAAGGGTCGGAAACTAATGCTCATTAGTAGCTTCTAGCAGTGGCGAGCTCATCGCCTGTAGCACGGGCGTTGGCTTCGGCTAAATGAAAACACCAAATAACACAACACTAAAAACTAACCGTATGAAAGAGTCTAACAAGGTATTCCTTCGAATGATGTTGGGAGTAAGCAAGTATCTAAAGGGTAACGAAATTTTTACTAGCATGAAGGCCATCCAAGATCTAGAGGTCAAAATCGATGCGCAAGCTGCTAAAATCGAAAAGCTGATAGAGCTTATCGAAACGGAGAATAAGTCGATAGCGGTAGCCGTAAGCTCCGCAACCGACAAGCTAGTTCCGCAGCTGTATGCCATCATGAAAGCCGAAGAGGTGTACTTTATCTCGCAGGGCAACATCTCTATGGCAACCGAGCTGCACACCACCCGTGCCGAAATACAGCGTACCTCGCACAAAAGCCTTGAGACCATCGTAGAAACAGTGGCAAAAATTGGCCGCGAAAACATTGCCAAGCTCAACGCCTATAACATATACGACGAAGATATAGACGTAGTTGAATCGTACCTACAGCAGCTCGTTGCTGCCAGTACCGCGCAGGATAGGTACAACGAGGAGAAGCGCCTAAAAAGGGACGAGCTGGAGGCGCTTATTGCAGAAAGTAAGGAGCTGCTAACCGAAACCGACATGGTGGTGGAGATCATCAGCCTAACCCACCCCGCCGAGTACAAGGGCTATACCGAGGTACGCAACAAGAAGGAGTACTCCGAGCTGCTCTTTACCATCACCGTGCTGAACAGCGAAACCGGCAAACCCGAGGAGAATGCCCGGGTGGTGGTGCGGTCAACCACCAAAAAGGTAAAGGATAAGCCCTACGTGCTGCTCAACAGGGTGACGCGCAAAACCGGAGAGGTGCGCAACAACAAGCGCGAGTTCGACATCTACGAGATGACGGTAGAAAAGATTGGCTGCGAAACGCACACCCAGCAGTTTACCGTAGCCGACAATACCCCGCTACGCCTAGAGGTAATGCTGAAGAAGATTGAGGGGATGAACTAAACACTCCCCCTCGACTTTCCCCCTCGACTCCGCTCGGGGAGCAGCTCGGGGAACAGCTCGGAGTACGACTCGGGGTACGACTCGGGGGAAGGATAGGGGAACGGATCGAGGAATAGATAGGATGATAGATAGATAAATAGAATGAAAGATAGGCATATAGCTAGGGGGTTACCGTTCCTCGAGCGGAGCCGAGAGGAACTCATCTACAAGGTACTCCTCCCCTCGGCTCCGCTCGGGGAGCACCTCGACTTCCCCCTCGACTCCGCTCGGGGTACGGCTTTGGGAACACTTCAGCCGAATCTATGCTTCAGGCTTATCGCCATTAGTGTCCCATAGCCTAAGAAAGGAGCCGTAACATATCCTGGGTAGCATTATTTTTTGTTCGTTAAGCTAAAACTATTTTGTATTTGGCGAACATCGTTAAGGAAAAGCGGCTAAATTAGAGGCAGCTTATAACCGCAGATCTTAGGTAAGCAGGGTAGCTGAAGAGCGCTTCGTTTACGCCCTGTTCGGGAGGGGTAGGTTTGCGGTTAACTATAAAAAAACTAACACCAATCAGACATATACACCCAAAATTGGCAGGATATGTCTGATAAAGTCAGACCTATAAACGAGTTGGTTGCAATTACCCATACATCATCCTAGATAAAATAAGACCATTAATATGAATCTAAAAAAACTCCAAAATAGATTAGTCGAGATAATTTTAAAAATTTGTAGAAATTCTATAGTAATAGGATTTCTTGTGTTTTTTGCTAGTTTAACTTTGTTGTTTTCTTCATTTAGAACTGTTGCTGCGACATTAATTCCATTTGTGTTTTTTATGTTTGTGTTACTAGGATCTTTGATAATCTCTATTCTATTAACTCTTTTTAACTTATGATTTAATTCAATTGTAAAAAAAATAGGATTGATTAAGGGTTTGGAGACATTAAGTTATTTCAGTTTGATTGTTTTTATTTTTTTTAAGATTAATTATTTTGTGAGTTTCCGCACAATAGATACTTGCTTATATGAGAATTGTAAAAGAAAAATTACACATAATATTTTAGGACAATCAATTTACAAAGTTTACATTTATGATCACCAATGGGATGATTGGAGCTCAAGTGGGTGGGTTCATGTTGATTCAGCTACTTATTATGGCGCAAGAAATTTTATAAAGATAAACTATAATATGGGTATATTTGGATTTAAGATTATACCTAAAAATCAAAAAAATAAATAACTGCAACCAACACACGGTAAAGTCAACAAGCGGGTAAGTGGTAGGCGGTAGCTTGCTGCGCCGCCGCAGCCGCTGTGCAGGATGAGTGAACGGAAGCCCGCAAGCGCTTGCTGCCCATACCGCCAAACGTTGGGGCTAATTATAAAAAGAAAAAATGAACAATAATCTAGAACTTAAACAAAGTCTGCTTGAAACAGTTGCTGAATTAAAGAGTACTTGCATATCTGAAATTAGTACACGTCTTGATTTAGATATTGATATTTGCTATTCTATTTTACAAAATATAGGGAATGAAGGATATATTGATTTTAGAGATGCTACGACCAAAGATGGAAAAGATGCATTCGTAAAATTGAATGGAACTGGAATCCTATTTTTACAAAAAGGTGGATATAAATCTATAATAACTGAATTACTTCTAGAGAATAAAGAAAAGAAAAAGGATAAGAAACTTTCAAAGGTTAAAGATTATATCGCAATTATAGGCACTGTTTTAAGTTTAATGTTTGGGGCATTAGCCGTTTATCAAAATGAAAAAATACAACAACTCGAAGTTGATTTAAGAATGAACAATGACAGTTTGAAAATAATTGAAAAACAATTCCCTGAATTTAAAGAAAGAGAAGAGACTAAATTATTTATAATTGGTAAGTGGATTTCAAACTCAAGGAATGAATTTTCTTACTTCATTTTCAATGATAATGATACGTGGCAGCATATTTTAATTAGAGATAATGTAAAAATTATTTTTAAAGGAGAATATCAAATAGGGAAAAACAAAGGGGTTTACTTGAGAAATTTCGGAATGTATAATGATAAACAAGATACTGTATATAATGACACAAAAACTAGTATAGGAACTATGTACTTCTATCTTGATAATCATAAACTGATAAACTCTCAAGAGGATTATATAAATGTTTATTCAAAGACAATGAAATAACTAGCCCTCTGCTGAGCGTAGTGTAGTAGTATAATCGAACAACAAGGCTCGGCCCTCGCTGAGCTCTTAGTTTTGGAGATCAAATAAAGAAAAAGAAAGCAAGGTTACCCCCTTCCTTTGTTGTATAAAGGAAGGAGTTAACCGACTGGCATGGGTAAACTTACCGCTGAGCTAAATATAATTTAGGCTACGAATCAGACCTAAGCCAGTCAAGCTGATAGACACCAGATAGAATTCTAGACGAAACCTACTAAGAGTATTGGTGCAAGCAGCTATTGGTTAACTCCAGTAAATACTTAAAATCAAAAGTATGAAAAAGTTCTTCATTGGAATTGATTTCTCCAAGTTAACCCTGGATGCGTCGTTGGTAGCAAGAGGCAGCGATACCCTTTTAGGGGTTGGTAAGTTTGAAAATAGCGCGCAGGGATTTGAGGCGCTTATTGCGTGGATACTGGAAAAGACACGGTGTACACCTGATAGCTGGCTTATCTGCGGCGAGCATACAGGCCTTTACTCCTATGGGCTTGCCCAATGTACTCATGATAAAGGAATTGATTTTTGGCTAGAATCGGCTCTTCAAATAAAGCTATCGAAGGGCATGAGCCGAGAGAAAACAGACCCTGTAGATGCTACCGCCATTGCTAGGTACGCCATGCGATTCGAAGATAGGGCAAAGCTCTACAGGCCATCTTCGGGAATTCTTGAGGAGATCAAGGATTTGCTATCCTACAGGGATCGGTTAATAAAAGTAAAAGGAAGCCTCTCGAAGGCGGCAAGGGAGCTTACCCGGGTTAAGCAGTCAAGCGCCTCAGTACGGTTCATCGGTGAGGATAGCCAGCGGCTCGCTGCTGAAATGGAGAAGCAGGTTAAAGCTGCTGAGGGGCGAATGAACGAGCTGCTTCTGCAAGATGTCGGCTTGATGGAAAACTATCAGCTGCTAACCTCCATTAAGGGTATTGGTACAATTAACGCGCTGATGGTTATGGTGCTTACAGGCAACTTTACGCTATTTGACAGCGCGAGGAAGTTTGGCTGCTACTGTGGCGTAGTCCCCTTTGAACATAGATCAGGCACGAGTGTAAGGGGGAAGACCAGGGTGAGCCACCTTGCAAACAAGCCGATGAAAGTTTTGCTCACGCAAGCTGCCAGAACAGCCGTAACCTATAATCCTGTGCTAAAGGCCTATTTCGAACGAAAGAAGAAGGAGGGGAAGCATAGCCTTTTGATAATTAACAACGTTCGAAATAAGCTTATACATATGATGTTTGCTGTAGTAAAAAAGCATCAGCAGTACGACATAAATTTCAAGCATCCGCTTGCGGAAGCAGCATAGCGGGATGCTTGATCTCTTCCTTGATTTGGTAAACACCCTTTTCGTGGAGGCAGCAGGAAAGTCAAGGCTTTTATGAAAAATACAACCCGTAGGGTGGAGATTTTTTATAAAACCCGAAGGGCTTGGCCTTGATGTCCTGCTGTCGAAATGTACCTTTGTTTGCTAAATCAAGAAGGGATGTTTTAACGCTAAACATTTGGATTAACCATAGAATTCGTAGCGTCCTCGCTACGCTCCTGTAACCAAGGCCTCAGGCCTGATACAAAAACGGACGAAGGCCGCAAAGAACAAAAGCGTAGGCAGAGCCTACGCTTAGCAGCGGGACTTTGCCTAACGTGGGGTTTAACAAATTTGTTTTAAATAGGAAGTTTCGATGAGTAATAAAGAATTAGAGAAAGAGATAAAAAGATTGGTTCACTCGAATCGTTACTTAAAGGGTTATGTTTGCGCTGTAGACGTACTCTTGCAGCTTAACTTTTTGTCGGAAAGCGATTATGAAAGCTGGCAGTTGGGTAAGGTCGATTGTTTAGAGGAAGTATGTAGTGTTGATTTGGTGAAGCTTTCGCTGGTAAATAAGCTTATTAGAAGATACGCTGTTGAGCTAGATTTGGAAAGCTCTTGGACAGCATATAATCAAATGGGTAAACGATTAAGTCGTCGATTAAGGTTTAGCCAATCGGGCAGTAAAGCTATTGAAGAGCAGTATGCCACACATTATGTAGATAAAAAACGAATGGCAGAATTAAAGGAGAATAGTAGTAATATATAGCCGAGAGCTATATTGCGGGTGGTAGGCCGTCAATTAGAAAGGATGAAGTCGTAGACATCGCTCGGTCTAGAACCCCTCTGCTGAGCGTAGTATAATCGAAGTACGAGGCTCGGCATAGTCTGTGGCTATTTCGAATATAAGTAGCGGTCTTAAACCGCAATTAAATGATTGCTTGAAAAAAGAGACGCGAACATCGCGTCTCTAGAGCTTCGAATAATCGTTGCGCGTAGAGACGCATTGTATGCGTCTCGAAATAAAGGGTAATAAACAGGGTTAACGAACCTTGATTGGGGTTTGTTTCTATTCTTACCAGATGCACGGCCGTACGTCTCTACCCCGCTCCGTTAATGTTGATCTTCTTTGTTCGGCGGAGGCTGTTCCTCAGTCGAATCTATGTCTGCAAGCTATAGCCTGCAATGATAGAATTGACGAAGGCTGGAGCCTTCGCCAAACAAAGCACTATACTTATATGCAGATGTATACCCCACCCCTACCTCCCGCTTAGGCGGGAGGATAATGAGCTCGGAATCTACGCCATTTACATTCTTTGATCCCGCTAAGGCGGGATGTCGCTTCGCGCCACTTCCTTTAACGCCCTAAGCGCGTCCTCGATAATAATTCATTTAGCATCTTTAACATCGTTACTATCCGTAGCTCGCCCATTTTTTCCCTTCTTTGCCCCACTATTATCTCTAACACTACGCCATGAAAAGGAACAGAGCACTAGCGCTACTGGCAATAGCCATTGGCGCATTTACCATACGCGCAGAAGCGCAGGATGCAGCAACGCAGAAGGGGTTGGATGCCATAACCACATCGGCCATTAGCGCGCACGTTGGCTTTCTGGCTTCGCCCTTACTTGAGGGACGATACACCTCCGAAAGGGGAGCAGCGCTTGCCTCGGAATACATTGCCACCATGTTTACCCACTACGGGGTGTCGCCGGCTGGCGATAGGGTAAACGGGAAGCGTGGCTACTTTCAGAGCTTCGATCTTTACCGCTACTCTGCCCCAACCAACCAGCGCATGAGCATCGAGTCGGCTGCTGGTACGGTTGTTCCAACTCCCGATGCCGATTACCTTATAGCCAACCGTCGTCTTACCAACGGATTTTCTCTCGCGGGCGAGGTGGTGTACGTTGGCTACGGACTTTGCCTGCCCGAGCTTGGGATAGACAGCTACGGCAAGCAGGATATCAAGGGAAAGCTGGTGGTGGTGCTTCCGCTCACCAAGGAGCGGCTGATGGCATCGCCCATTGCCGCCAAAGGGCTCAGCAACGAAAAGATTTCATCCATTCTAGACAATCAGGAGAGCGAGCTAACCAAGCGCAAGCCTGCAGCCATCATATACCTTCGTACCTCAACCGAGATTGCAGAGAAGCGTCCGCACCGTGGACCGGTTACCTCATCGTTCGACGATGTGATGGGCATCCCTGCCGAAGCGTACAATGCGCCAATACTCAGGGTAAGCCTGTCGAAGGCGATGATATCATCGGCGCTAAAGCAATCGGGAGTGGAGGTAGATGCGCCACTTGATGCCCGCTTCAAGGCGGTTCAAACACGTATTAAGATTTCCCTTTCGGGCGATATTACCGCTACCCCGCTTAAGGATCGTAACGTATTGGGGATGGTTGCCGGTGAGGATACCACCCGCTGCATCATTGTTGGTGCGCACTACGACCATCACGGCATGTTTAACGGCGTGCTCTACCCGGGTGCCGACGATAACGCCAGCGGTACAGCAGGAATCATAATGCTGGCTAAGGCGCTTAAGGAGTCGGGCATCAAGCCTAAGGTAAATATCATCTTTGCGCTGTGGACTGGCGAGGAGAAGGGGCTGATTGGCTCTACCTACTACGCCCGTAATCCGATATTTCCGCTTGATAGAACCGGCATGTACGTAAACTACGATATGATTGGCAGGAATGCTGCTGAGGATACCGCCAGGCTACGCGCACACTTCTTCTTTCTCGATAAGCTGCCCCGCATTAAGGAGATCGTGGAGGCCAACAACGCCAAGCTGGGCGGAATACTCCGTCTTTCGAATGCTCCTACCGAAGGTGGATACTGGAGCGATCATGGTCCATTCTACGAGCGCAACGTTCCGTTTATGGGCTGGGCAGCCGGCAACCATCCCGACTACCATAAGCCAACGGACACAGCCGAAAAGATCGATCCCGAGAAGATTCAGCGCATCACCAAGCTTAGCTTCCTGAATATGCTGGATTTGGCAAAGGAGTTTGGCGAAAATAGATAACGGGCATATAGCCCTAACGGCAGTACAAGCGCGTCGGGACAACGTTGTGAATGCTTTTACAACGTTAAGCAGACGTTAAATAAAAAAGGGGCAACATGATTGTTGCCCCTTTTTGCAGTAAGCCCTTACTTTTAGCATCGTCAATATATAACAAGCTAATAATGTAACCACCAGTAGAAAGTAAACAAGCCGCTAATTAATCTTGTACTATAAGTATTGCACTTTGGCATGAAAGTTGTCTTTAACATCTACCGTAAAAACTTAACGTAAGGAATAGGGTTTGTGCATCAGCTTGCCAAATTCTAAAATCAAAGAAGAAAACTAATCAACCAAATAGTAAGCAATCAAACCGCAACAATATGAAATCGTTTAAAGTAATCGCAGCTGTTCTTGGCCTCTCGGTACTGGCTACATGGGCATCTTCTTGTACAAAAGACGCAACAGTAGTAGACGATGGCAAGCTTACCGGTAAGTATCTTATAGCAATTGATAGCGTTAAGGTACCCGAAAAGATAACCGCAAACAATGCTTTCGATATTTTGCTGTACGGATATGTTGGTCCTACGGGTTGTTACCACTTCTCCAACTTCGAAATCGCAAAATCGAATAAGACGGTGATTGTTGAAGTATGGGGGCAAGCACCAACCGAACCTGTAAACTGTACGCAAGCATTGGTTTTCCTAAATGGCGAGAAGTTCAACCTTAAGCTCGAAGAAAAAGGCACCTATCTGCTAAAGTTTAAGCGTGCGAATGGAACATTTTTCGAAAAGCAGATAGTAGTCGAATAATAAAAGATATTCATGGGCAAATATGTAAAGCAACTTTAGCAGCTTATGCTAAGGTAAGGTCGAATGCTACGGCTTCGACCTTTTTTATTGACCAGACAAGCTGCCTACACTATAAATATTGCAAAATACACCTCGTTATTTTCTATCTTAAGCGTCATAACGAAAAAACCAACCGATGAAAAACAGCTTATTCGGATGAAAAAAATTAAGATTTATCAGGTTGATGCATTTGCAGATAAGCTATTTTCAGGAAATCCTGCTGCTGTATGCATTCTGGATAGATGGATTAACGAAGGTATAATGCAGGCTATTGCTGCAGAGAATAATCTAGCAGAAACCGCATTCGTTGTACCCAAAAACAGCATCTACGAGATCAGATGGTTTACACCCGCCGTAGAAGTGGATCTCTGCGGACATGCTACGCTAGCAGCGGCATTTGTTTTATTCGAATGCTTAGGGCAAAAGGAGCCGGAAGTGGTTTTCGTATCGCCACGAAGCGGAGAATTGAGGGTTTTCCAGAAAGGCAAAATGCTATACTTAGATTTCCCTACCGACACCTTAACTCCTTACCATGGCTTAGACCAAATTAGGAGCGGTATAGGCATTCAGCCAAAGGAGGCATACAGGGGAAAAACAGACTATATTGCCATAGTTGATTCGGAAGAAGAGGTTCGAACGCTCAAACCCAATTTTCAGGAGATTGCGAAGCTACCGGGAAGAGGGTTAATTGTAACCGCAAAAGGAAACGATGCCGATTTCGTGTCGAGATTCTTTGCCCCACAGGCAGGAATTAACGAAGATCCGGTAACCGGCTCAGCACACACTTCACTTATTCCTATTTGGTGGAAGAAGCTAGGCAAAACGCAGCTAACGGCAGAGCAGCTCTCGGTCCGCGGGGGTAAGTTGAGCTGCGAATACCGAAACGATAGATGCCTGATTGGTGGAGAGGCAAAACTTTACATGATTGGAGAAATAAACATCGAATAGTATGAAAATACTTGCTATAGAACGGGAACAAGAAGGTGTAAACTGGGATGCCGAAAAGGAAACACTGGAGGCAGAGGCAAAGCAGGTTTACGAGCTATACTTTTCGGGATATCTACGCGAAATATACTTTAACGAGCACTATTGTGCCGTGATAAGCCTCGAATGCGAAAGCAAAGAAAAAGCAATAGAGCTGCTCGATACGCTACCTTTAGCAAAAAAGAAGCTTATTAAGTTTGAGGTTATGGAGCTAAGACCTTACACAGGATATCAAAGATTAATGAAAGCAACAAAACCGCCTAAAGACGAGAATGCATAATACGTAAAAAGGGGATATAAAGAATATCTCTTTATACCCCCTACCGCGTTTGTTACTATGTGGTTTAAGAAGGCGGTAAATACTACTATAAGAACACGCAAAAATTATTTCTACTTACAAGAGCCAATATAGTCTTCGACTTATTGGTTATCATTCTATACAATCCTTTATACGTTGTAGTTCATCACAACAAAATCAACAATCTTTGCTGCAAGGTTAGCCGTATGCCTGTCCCTATCAATAGATGGATTTAATTCGGCAATATCGAAGGCGATTACCTTTTGCGTTGCAAAAAGAAAGCTTAGCAATTTAAAAACAAAGTAAGGTGTAAATCCAAGTGGCGATGGGGCGCTAACTCCTGGAGCGTATGCCGATGAAAAACCATCTAAGTCTAAAGAAATGTAGAGGTAATCATTCCTTTCAATTATGGGGTTTAACCTATTCTTTAGCGCTTCCATCTCCATGCTCGACGATTCGCAGTCGTAGTTTATGGCATAGCTTACATTTTCCCGTTTGGCGATCTCAAACAGCTCTTTTGTATTCGATTGCTGCTGAATTCCTATGGCAAAGTAGTCGACATGCTCGTCCATTTCCTCGAATTCCGATAGAATTTGGTTGAAAGGGGTTCCTGAATTTCCTCTTCCCTCTACCGGACGAAGATCGAAGTGCGCATCAAAGTTTATAATGGCAACTCTACGCTTGTTGGTATGGTTAATGGCATCCCAAATACCCATAAAGTGACCGTAAGCCATGTCGTGTCCGCCTCCAAGGGCTATAGGGAAGACGTTTTGCTTTAGCAAATCAGCTATTGCCATGGAAAACATCTTCTGGCAGGCTTCCATATCATCGTCAACGCAAATAATATCGCCCGCATCAACCACACGTTTTGATTCAAAGTGGATGGGAAGCTTCGCCAGCCTTTCGCGAATTGCTTTAGGTCCTTCGTGAGCGCCAATTCGTCCTCGATTTCTCCGCACTCCCTCGTCGCAAACGTAGCCAAGAAGAGCAACATCAATAGGAGGTAGCCCCGGGAGCTGCTTTGTGAAGTTGTTTATATCCAGCAGCTCTATCTGCTGGTGCCAATACTGGTTTCCCATATCGGGATTCGATTTCCGTCCCTCCCAGTTGCCTCTTTCTGCAGGCTTATACTCTGCATTAATAGCGCTACTCACTGTTTCTTTATTTGATTAATGTCGGTTCGACTTGAGTATTGAACCTTGTAAAATGCAATTAGCACTAAGAATAGTATTAGTGCAATTCCTCCTTTCGTTAGAGGCTGTTTCTATAGCCAACAGACTAGGTAAATTTCAATAGTATATATAATTGTAGCACGTTACCCCCTCCATTGGAGGGGTAGGGTGGGTTTAGGACTACTTCTAGTTGAGATGTACCTTTTTTCTGCTTTACCCACCCCTTGCCCCTCCCAAGGAGGGGATAGACTGCGGCTATTATTCGTTATTGCGTACTATCTATTTTTTCTACTAATGAAAAAATTTAGTCTTATGGTACAATAACAAATAAAAGCAGCAATAATCCCCCTGTTAGCAAGGTGTGCTTAGTTCTACGGTATGCGAAAGTTTCAGAATTATTCTGTTTAACTCCAGTATATATTCCGTATTCTTCCGTTTAACTTCTTCGATTTTAGAAAAGCCCCTTTAAAAGATCATCTTCAACCATATTTGGAAGCGTAATCTTTAGGCTAGGCGTACGCTCCATCTCGCGCTTAATGGCGAAGAGGGCTCCATCGTTTCTAGCCCAGCTACGACGGGCAATACCGTTGTTTACATCGTAAAGAAGCATTCTCTTAAGGCGAACATCTGCCTCTTGAGTTCCATCGAGGAACATTCCAAAGCCTCCGTTGATAACTTCGCCCCAGCCAACGCCGCCTCCGTTGTGTATAGATACCCAAGTTGCGCCCCTAAAGCTATCGCCAATCACATTTTGGATAGCCATGTCGGCAGTAAACTTGCTACCATCGTAGATATTCGATGTTTCGCGGAAAGGAGAGTCGGTTCCGCTCACATCATGGTGGTCTCTACCCAGCACAACTGGTCCAATCTTGCCTTCGCCAATTGCTTTATTGAATGCTTCCGCAATTTTCGAGCGTCCTTCGGCATCGGCGTAAAGAATACGTGCCTGCGAACCTACCACAAGCTTATTCTTCTTGGCGTTTTTAATCCAGGTGATGTTGTCCTGCATCTGAAGCTGGATCTCTTCTGGCGAATTCTCCATGATTTCCTGAAGAACTCGCATTGCAATCTCGTCAGTTTGATCGAGATCCTCTGGTTTACCCGACGCACACACCCAACGGAATGGACCAAATCCGTAGTCGAAGCACATAGGTCCAACAATATCTTGTACGTACGAAGGATATCTGAAGTCGATTCCATTTGGCGCCATGATATCGGCACCTGCACGCGATGCTTCTAGTAGGAAGGCGTTGCCGTAGTCGAAGAAGTAGGTTCCTTTTGCCGTGTGGCGGTTAATTGCAGCCGCATGACGACGTAAAGACTCCTGAACTTTTACCTTAAACTGCTCTGGCTCCTCGCGAATCATTCGATTCGACTCTTCGTACGTAATTCCTGCAGGATAGTAACCTCCCGTCCATGGAATATGTAGCGATGTTTGATCGGAACCGATGTGTACGAAGATATTTTCCTTATCAAAGCGCTCCCAAACATCTACCACGTTGCCGATGTATGCAATGGATACAACCTCTTCGTTTGCCTGTGCCTGTTTAACACGTGCAATAAGATTATCCATAGAGTCTACTAGAACATCAACCCAACCTTGCTCGTAGCGTTTGGTTGCTGCCTTTGGATTAACCTCGGCACATACGGTAATACAGCCCGCAATATCTCCAGCTTTTGGCTGAGCACCGCTCATACCGCCCAATCCTGCCGTTAGGAATATCTTTCCTTTAGAAGATTCTCCCTTCTTCAGCATCTTACGGAAGGCATTCATCACGGTAATGGTAGTTCCATGAACAATACCCTGTGGTCCGATGTACATATACGATCCTGCAGTCATCTGTCCGTACTGCGAAACGCCAAGAGCATTAAACTTTTCCCAATGATCGGGCGAAGAGTAGTTCGGAATAACCATCCCGTTGGTAACAACCACTCTTGGTGCCTCCTTCGACGATGGGAACAACCCCATTGGGTGACCTGAGTACATATTCAAGGTTTGTTCGTCGGTCATGGTGGCTAAATACTGCATGGTAAGCAGGTATTGCGCCCAGTTTTGGAACACCGCACCGTTGCCGCCGTAGGTAATCAGCTCCTCGGGGTGCTGCGCAACGGCAGGATCGAGGTTATTCTGTATCATCATCATGATTGCCGCTGCCTGCTGGCACTTGGCAGGATACTCCTCTATTGGACGAGCGTACATCTTGTACTCAGGTTTAAGACGATACATATATATACGTCCATAATCCTTCAGTTCCTGAGCAAACTCAGCTGCCAGCTCCTTGTGCCACTCCTTTGGGAAGTAGCGAAGGGCATTGCGAATGGCAAGCTGCTTTTCTTCTACCGATAGTATGTCCTTTCGCTTTGGAGCCCTGTTGGCATCCTTTGGAATCTCTCTTCTTGCAGGTAGCTCCGCTGGAATTCCCTGTAGTATCTGTTCTTGAAATGTCATTTTCTATTTTGTTTTATTACTTAACAACAAATGCTCGTGCCTTTACCAGCTCAACCATGGCGGTAACATCATCCTTTAGCACGCGATCGTCTTCGAGCTTGGCAACTTTGCTACGAATAATCCTAAAGTTCTCCTCTATGATTGGTGAAAACCTATTTGGACGTCTGAACTCCATGGCTTGTGTGGCGTACATGAGCTCGATGGCGAATATCTTTTCGAGATTACCCAGTATTTGGTTAAATTTTCGTCCTGATATGCTACCCATCGAAACGTAATCTTCCTGTCCGAGCGATGTTGGGATACTATCAGCCGATGCGGGGAAGCAAAGCGTCTTGTTTTCGGTAACCAATGCAGCGGTGGTGTACTGTGGAATCATGTATCCAGAGTTTAGTCCGCCGCTAGTTGTAAGCAGGCGAGGTAAACCGTACTTTCCTTCGAGCAGCAGGTAGCTTCTTCTATCCGAAATGCCTCCAAGTATCGATGCAGCATTAGCGCAGTAGTCCTGAACATTTGCCATCGGTTGTCCGTGGAAGTTTCCTCCCGAGATTGCTTCGGTATCGCTTAGTACAATTGGATTATCGGTTACCGAATTCATCTCAATCTCTGCCATATCGTTTAGGTGATACCATGCATTGCGTGCTGCACCGTGTACCTGTGGAATACAGCGTAACGAATATGGGTCCTGCACGCGTTCGCAGCTAACATGCGACGATACATTCTGAGAATCCTTTAGTAACATACGCATACGCTCGGCAACAACAAGGTTTCCCTTAAATGGGCGGATAGTATGCAGCGCTTCTTTAAATGGTGCAGCGCTTCCTTGGAATCCTTCGAGGCTCATTGCTCCGGCAACATCGGCAAGATCGAGCAGGTATGCCATCTTATGTAATCCCTTAATGGCGTGAGAAAGGATAAACTGTGTTCCGTTTATAAGGGCCAAGCCTTCCTTAGCCGCAAGCGTGATGGGTTCTAGGTTATGCTTTGCCAAAACCTCCTTGGCAGGAACACGCTCGTCGCCTTGCCAGAATTCACCTTCGCCTAAAAGCGTTAGGAATAGGTGCGATAGTGGAACAAGGTCGCCGGATGCTCCTACCGAACCTTGTTCTAGAACTACAGGAAGAAGATCGTTCTCGATAAAGAATATGATACGCTCCACAACCTCTAGGCGGATGCCCGAAAATCCTTGGCAGAGGGCGTGAACCTTACATATCATCATGATTTTTGACAGCTCCCTATCGATAGGGTTTCCTACGCCAACGGCATGGGTGATAATCAGGTTTTCCTGCAGCTTGCTGGTCTCGGCGGGGGTGATTTGTGTATCGCAAAGTGGACCAAAACCGGTATTAATACCGTAAACTGCCTTGTCGGAGCTGGCAATTGCATCGACATGTGCTCTGCAATCGTTTACCTTTTTAATGGCCTCGGGTGTTAGCCCTGCCTTGAGCTTGCCTTGGGCAATCTCGATGGTCTTATCAACGGTTAAGTGATCGATTCCGTATTTAAACATAGTTCGTTAGGCTTTTATTTTATTACAAAGTTATTCCTATTTTTGATGCTGAATGAGACTACTTTTGTCAAGATATGATAACCACAAGTAATCAAATAGAGTTCCGACATCTGAAGTATTTCCTTGCGCTAGCAACGGATTTGCACTTTAGAAAGGCTGCAGAGCGGCTGTACATCTCGCAACCTGGACTAAGCCGACAGATAAAGCAGCTGGAGGATGACCTTGGCATCAAGTTATTCGTGAGGCATAACCGAAAGGTGGAGCTTACGCAGGCGGGATTGTACCTTCAGGAGGAGCTAACCAAAACCTTTAAGCGGTTGGACGACATTGTTGCCCATGCCAAGCTGCTGAACGACGGCATCGCCGGCAACCTGAAATTGGGCTACATCGGTTCTGCCATGCAAAAGGTGATTCCCGAGCTGCTCCTTAGGTTCAGAACCGAGCATCCCAACATCATCTTTAGCCTAAACGAGATGGGCAACGAGGAGCAGGTGCAGGCGCTGCTGAAGCAGGAGATCGATATCGGCTTTGTGCGCATGGAGCGCATGCCAAGGGGCTTAAGTACACGATCAGTCTTCGAGGATACCTTTTCGCTGGTGCTTCCCAAGGATCATGCGATAACCGAGGCGAGCTTTAAGGACCTCTCGCAGCTGAAGGATGAGTCATTTATCCTCTTCGATGCCTCGTTTAGCGAGTCGTACTACGTAAACATTATGCAAATATTCGATACTAGCGGTTTTACCCCTATCGTTTCGCACTATACGGTTAACGCCAGCTCCATCTTTAGGCTGGTGGAGAATGGTTTTGGCGTCTCCATCGTGCCAACATCGCTAAAGCTGGGCTACGATATGGGAATTAAGTTCGTAGAGCTTAAGAAAATCCCCCAGCGCACCACCTTAAAGATGGTTTGGAGCAGTAAGAACCCCAATCCAATCCTTAACAGCTTCTTGCAAGTGATGGAGTAGCGGGGAAGGAGGTAGAGATGCACTGCTGAGCGGCCCTACGGAAGAAATTAGCAGGCAAATTCCCTCTCGATTGTTTACCACCACTGTTCGTATTAGCCACTGGAGGGAGGATTGCTAAGCAATGTTCTGCAAAAATACCGTATTGGGAAGTGTTCTGCTGTATTTCCATCAATATTATGCTTGCGATTGGGCGCTTATTTTCTACTTTTGCACCCGAATTTAAAACTATAGCGATAGCGTTATGAGAACTGTACTAAAATTAGTAATAGAAGCTTAGTTGACCTCCAGAAGCCGCAGGTTAATGATCTTTAGTTCGAAAATGTCTTTTCGAGCAGGCTTCAGCATGCTTACAATATCAGATTATATGCTGCCTACATAGGGTAGTTGTTAATCTATTACCATTTATTTTACAGAATATCAATCATGACATCAAATAGTAAGATGCAGGTCGTTGGTCTTGCGCTGTCCGTTATAATGCTACTCACTTTACTAAATAGTGGCTACTTCTTTTTGGCAATGCTAAAGCTGAGCATCGGCAAGTGGCTTGCCTTTAATGCATGCTCGCTGGCTACTATTGCATACCTGCTGTGCTTTGTCCTATACAAAACCACCAAGCGCGATTACATTTTGGCCATTCCGCTGCTGCCGTTGTACTACTATGGAACAATGGGGATGTTTGTGATGCCGTGGAACGAGGCTAACCTGTTTCCACAGATCACGCATATAATTATCACCCTAAATGTGCTATGGATTGTGTACGTTCTGCTGAAGGAGCACAAGTTCGAGGCATTGGGTAAAGGCTCGTTATTGGGTATGATTATCTTTGTGCCCATCTTTGCCTGCATACAGGGCTATACGCAGCAGCACATGGGAGAGTTTATGGCCGTGCTTCAGGCTCTATAAAATGAGAAATCCCCTTAGCAATAGTAAGGGGATTTCTCCAATTCACATAGCTGTTACTTCTACGCCTTAGCGAAGGCAGAAGCCTTACTCGAAGATTTATTCCTTTTAAAAGAACACCTCACCTCCAGGGACTCTAAGCTTAACCTGCTGTTCGGTAAGCTTTAGCTCTTTATTGTTGAGTGCTGCCAAGACAACACTCTTATTGTAGCTATTCACATCGTCTGAGCGAAGAAATTCTGTAGGTTCTATCCAACGTGCTTCGACAATTTCAGACGAATCGTTTATAGAAATATCATTAGAAAAGGCTTTTGCTGTACATACAATATAAAGGTTCGATTCTCCAAACTGCCCATTTCTGAAATGCCCAATATTTACAATAGATTCGAACTCAACGCTTACTCCGGTTTCTTCGAGAACCTCTCTCCTTAGTGCATCCTTTATGGATTCGTTCTTATCAATATGCCCGCCAGGCAGCTTATAGCCTTCCGAGAATCGATCCTTAACCACCAGCAGCTGTCCTTGGTTAAGCACAATTGCACCAACTCCTACAATGTAGTTTTTAGTTGTAGGAATAAAGGAGTCGTGCGCCAGCTTTTTTACAAGCATTACGCTTCTCTCGTCGCAGTGATGAAACTCAAAATCAAGCTTGGTAAGTACGGGTATAAATTCAGACTTCTCGATTGGGATTTTTATCCATAGAAGCCTTTTATTCGTTAGGCTTTCAACTAATTCTACTATTCCCTTTTTGAAATCATCCAAATTATCTGGAAGTGTTGTACTGTCTACTACCACTCCATCATACTTGTTATTAGCTGTTTCTATCATTTCCATCATGCTTTATCGATCGGCTGGCAGAACCTCTAGCCGTGGGCAAATATACTTTAATTCAACAGGCTTTTGCCTGTAAGCATGGTGGCGGATAAAGCGTTTGCGCGTACAACCAACGGAAAATATCCCCCCTTACCTCTTGCTATCGCTATTCTACGCTTTATGACGTAGCTTTATTTGCAGCACGCAACCTTTCGAACTGTGCTACTACCTCTAGTATATCTATGTTCTGTTCTGGATTTCCTTTTGCAGCTTTTCTATTTCGATGTTTTGCTGGGTAATTAGCGTTTTCTGCTGTTTTAGCTCCTTCTCCAGCGCTTGTATGGTGTTATCCTTTTTGGCTATTCGGGCTAGATACTTTTCCTCCTTAGCTAAAAGCTTCTCTTCCTTTGTGCGGAACTTTGCCTTCTCGGTGAAGACAACTTGATATAGGTTGATGTTAAGGTACTCGAGTTCCTGTATTTTTACCGCATTCGCATCGCGAATGGCCGAAAGCTTTTCTACCTCCGCCCGTAGCAGCTCCAGCTCGGTCTCAAGGTTGGTAAGGTATTGGCTGGCGTTGGTGTCCAGCGTATCAACAAAGCGAAGCTTTACCTTTACGTATTCCTTACCGTTTATGGTAATGGTATTGCCGCCACCAATATTGTTTAGGTGGCGATTTTCCTGTTGCTTTACGCTACCGTTGCGTGGCTGCTTTAGCCTGTCAATTGCCTTCTTTATTCCACTCATAGCTAGAATATTTTCTACTTCTAACTTTTCCGAGACGCATTCAATGCATATCTATACTCATTGTCCGAATCACAGATTAAAATGATTACACCAATTTCACGGATAGTACACCAAGTAACCAGCGATAATCCTCTTTGCCGAAAGGCTAGCCGTATAATCCTTTAATCCGTCGAATCTGTGATTCAGACAATGTTCGACGGCATTACAGCTGCCGCCGAGCCTTGTGCGTTGAATTAGACTACGCTTAGCGTGGGGTAAATTTTTTTAGATTAAAACTTTTTTCTATAAGTTTAAAATTTGTATTCAACTTGTCTTTTGTATCACTTTGTTTTGTCACTACAACTGTGTTGCCATTCATTATAAATGATATAATTTTACCGTATATTATTTCACCAAATAATGTCATTGTATAATCTAACGCAACAGCATCCTTACCAATGAAAGTACAATAGTATAAATTTCCTTTATTGGCTTTTGCATTATACGCAGACATTTCTTCATTAATACCCTCAATAGTATTTTCTGCCATTTCTCTTATTGTACTAAAATTTGTACCACGAAGCCATACAATAGAAATCATATCAGAAGAAAGCCCCGTTTTTTCGCAACTTACTTGAAAACCCAAATTTTCTTGTAAAACTTTAGTTTCAACTTTCCAACCATTGAGATATGAAAACGATACTCCATTAAAATCTAAATTTAACAACTGGCTTTTATCATTGGTTTCATTTTTGGTTGAGTTCGTATCAAGTTTTAATATGTCTTTATTTTTGGAATATTCTTGAATGAATATTCTATTCTTTGTTTCAAGAGCATATTGTGCGATTGAACCAATAAGTGAGATACCAATAAAGATTACAAGTAGAATTGGAAACTTTACAATATTCTCACTTTTAATCTTCTTTTTTATTTGAAAATAAATAACAATACCTGAGATTATTGCAGGTATTAATGACATACCAATTTCATGTCCAGCAAAATATGCGGATTTTACAATAGATATTATTACTCCAAAGACAATTAGACTGAAGAAAGGTATCACGATAGCAATAATCCATATTTTTGACTTGTCTTTTAGTTTGATTGAATAAGTACTAATCAAAGCAATCAACAGGAAAATAAACAAATTCTTCATAATGTGAAAATTTTATTGTTAGTTCGTTTTAGTCTTATATAATGCTATACAATGTCAAGGGCGTTATTTTTCCAATTTTGAATAAGTAATCTCCAATTTTTCTGCTTGCTAAAATCCAACACATTCAATATGGAGCAAAATCTGTTAAAATCAAATAACTCAAAGTAGTCAAGTCTATTCTCTTGTTTCAAGTTCTCAACAACCTTTTTCGATTAATTTGAAAAACTCTTTGCTGTAGAGACAATTATACCCTCGTTAGGCGAAGGCTCCTGTCTCAGTCGAACTAAGAAATTATTTTTATTGTACTTTCCAAAGATCTAACTAACGCTTTGATTGCAATTTCTACCACCGCCAAGAAAGATTAGTCCAAAAAATATGAAACTAATCCACCACCATAAGCTATATGCAGTCGTGGAGTTAGGTGCTTTGCAATATATATCATCTAAAAACCAGCTTATAATCCAATGAGGTATAACAAGTATGCCATGCAAAATTCCCGAATACCAAGTGTAGGTCTTGTCAGGATTGATGTAACAAATTTTGATTGACAAAAGACAAAAAACTAGGAATATACCTATATAGAAAACAATAGACCCGATTGCAAGTATTATAGCTAGAGATGCACCTTTTTCTTCTTCCATCTGAATACCTGCACCAATAGAAAAGGATGCTGCAAAACCAATTGTAAGACAAGTTAGCATTATTCCTAAGAAATATCCAAAACTACATGTGGTTATGTTGGGAGCTGACCAATAGCCATAAATCTGAACAATGCTCAATAGAATACTAATTGTCAGAATAGAATTATAGGCAAATTTTTCACTTGGTGAAATTTTAGATGAAAGCCAAGCGACACCTATTGGTAGTAATTGAAAAATAACCACGGCTAATCCACCAAAAAATACTAGCAGTATGATGAGCCATATATTGCTTAGACCCATTAGTCCAAACAAAGCCATTGGCAATAAAGTGTAGATTGTTGCAATAATCAAAAAGATTATTGGAATAAAAATGATGTATCTAATTGCTTTCATAATTTGAATTTAGTCGTTTGTGATTATTAAAAATGTCTATTACTGTGTCGTTGTCGTCTTACAATTGCCGTTTATTGTGTATAGTTATTTCAATTATAGTCAGGCGGGTGTGAGAACGCTCACTATGATGGTAAAGCGTAGGGGTATTCTCTACTTTCTCCCTACGCATTCGCCAAATAGTAATATTACATCAGATAAATCCTTAAAAGGATTCTAACAACCACTGAGATTGCTTTAAACAAAAAATCCCATTTTGACGGAGTGGATTTCCGCAGGTAAACTTTTACAAAAATTTTCATTAAATTTTTTTTTAAGTTACCCCGCCTGACTTTATTGTTACATAAATATTATTCTATTAGTGAAATAACAACGGAATAAATTTTGAATGTAATAACAGAACTCGGTGTTTTTGTTTCTGACTTAAGTCAAGAACAATACATCGTTTGCCCGTATAATTTAACGAATAGGAATGATAGAATTACTACTTCCCTTTCGAATCATTTCTATTGTAAGGAGATTGATTAGTTGGTTTTAAAGAAAATCCCTCACCGTTTGCCTTTGTCCTGATAGCATCCTCAGACCTGCCTAGTTTAAAAGCAATTATTCCAGTGGGAGTGTTCCCATTAATTAGAACTCTCAACCTTTCAACGTCATTTTCAGACCATTGCTTGCCGTGATTTTTGGGTTTATTCATTATAGTAGAATTTGGTTTTATATTACACATAACTCATTTATAAGCGCAACAAAACTGTGCTTATCCTCACCGTATAAGGTTTATCTCTAACCTACAACCTTCATCCACCCCCTCCGAAACGGAGCCCCACAAAATCTCTCCCCCTCTAATCCATCAAGTTATGGATATACTATAGGTTATCCCTCGAAAGTTATAAAAAAATCTCCCATTAAGCACATCTGTATAAAATAAAAAATAGCGCTACAGTGTGCTATATGGTAGTATCGCCTATATTATAGCAGCTTATACAGAAAAAAGCTTGTAAAATATTTGTTTGTTAGCTGAACTTTTGCTAACTTTTCATCGGTTTTGGAGACCAATTGGCCGCTAGCCGGGTGTAGCTGGAGCGATTTTGATGCAAATCACGGTTTGCATTAAAGAAAGCAAAGGGTTACCCGGTTAGCTGGCCAAACAAAAAAGTGCAAATGGATCTCCGGCTGCCAATGTGTCGGCATGCAACAATTCTCGGTGTAGAATGGGAGGTAAAGGTACGTTGCGAATTAGTTCACGACGTACAATGAGAGGCAAAAGTACGTTGCGAATTTGTTCAAGGCGTACAACGGGAGGTAAAAGTGCGATTTGAACTAGTTTGTGGAGCACATTGACTGCCAATTAGGCATCGCGAAACGATTCAAGACGTATAATATGAGGCATAAAGGCTATTTTCCATATTCTGTTTGGGTAAAATAGCCACAGCATATAGTCTTAACCAGAAATATAAATGCAAGTAGTATGGCATTCTACGTAAGGTTCGCAAATGTCGGCCTCGCTATGCGCCGATTAGGCCATATAGAAAGATACTATTTACTGGAAAGCAGCCTATCTACGCTGCCAAATGGGTGCAAGAATTCCCTTAAAGCGCCCGGTATATCATCATTCCCTTTGCAGTATCCCCACCATATATACCAACAGCACAATTAATTTAACACCTTAATGAAATGAGCAAATTTTTGTCATTCTTAAGAAAATGCCTACTTAACTCACTTGTAGGCTACGCCAACGACCTAAACCTAATTCTAACTGCTGAGGAGAATGCCGAGCTGTTCGCATCGAACGCTTACAAAACGTATCAAGGCACCTTTACCCGAATGGAGCTGGGGTACATGCAGGTACGCAAGAATCCGTATACCGATAAGGTGTCGGAAATTGCGAAGATGCGGGGCAAGTCGTTCCAAGCTATCCACATGGGAATAAAGAGCTACCTGAACTCCAGCATCGAAGCGGAACGGAATGCAGCTATTATACTCAATGCGCTCTTTACGAGGTACGCAGCTGAGTTCTCGAATACCAGCTACAGCGGTGCAACCGGAATGATTAACAGCTTCATTCAGGATGTAAAGCAGCAGGTGTATGTTGATGCGATGGCTACCCTAAAGCTGGAATCGAAGCTGCAGCAGCTCCTTGCTGAAGAGGCCGAGTACGAAGCAGTATTCCTCCAAAGTATCATGAAGAATATTGAAGCAGAAGAGAATGAAGGTGCTTCCAATATCCGTAACGAATTTCATGCCGATACCCGCAATCTGCTGGTATATATCGGCATTAAGGCTAGCGAGGAAAAGACCAGCAAGTGGGCAGAACTCTATTCTACGATTGCGATCCACAACGCCAAATTCGAGAAGGGCGAGGCTGTTCGTCAGGCCGCCCTCAAGAAGAAGCGCGAGGAGAAGAAAAATAACCAAAAGCCGGAAGCATAGGCTTACCGTGGGGATATAAGGGGAAGGGAGCTGCGGCTCCCTTTTTTGTTGTGGTTTTAACACCGAGATAAGAAAATGCAGAGAGCTCTGAGAGTATATCCTGGTACCCTTCGGTTTTAAATAGCAAAATATGGAGGCGTATAAAGGACTCTGAAATCAATCTTCGTATGCTTAGCTATTTTTGGTATTTTCTGGATTGGTAAGCTTTACCATTCAAATAGGTAGCCCTTATGGGCCATTGTCGTGAAGTATGCATTATGGCGGTATCGCAATCTCCCGTTAGGAAGATAGGTTGAGATAGATGCTAGAAATGCTCGACAGTTCGCCTGTACAATAAGACTAAAAAGGCAGGGTCATGTCAACTTATAGCTCTTCAATAAACCTTAAGAAACAGAATTAAGTTGCTTTTCACCAACTCAACCACATATAACGTTATTTGTCTGCATGTTAATACTCTGAATATTTGATTATACGAGTGGATGATCTCGTTGAAAACGCTGCTTCACTTGTAATATTTCTAAATTTTATATAGAATTATTCTAAATAGTAAAACTTTTTTAAGCGAATAGAGGTATTATATAAAAAGCATGTCAGCCGCCCGAAAACAATCAAACAACCTTAAAGTCTATGAAGAATCGATTTTTCTTTGGATTAGCTGCAGGAGTAACAATGTTATTCGCATCCTGTCAGCAGGAAACGTTGGTTGATGAATTATCCTTAAATTCAGATGCTACTCAAACAGGAACGGTAATGTCATATACTGCTTCCTCGGCTAACTGCCCTGCCGATACGTTTAAGATCTATGCAGGACAAACTATCGATGTTGGCAACCTTATAGTTTACAACGACACCCAAAATCTTTACGTTACCTACGAAATCTACAATACCAACTACTACATTGAGCAAGCACACTTATGGGTTGGCGTAGATCCTACACTGGTTCCAAAGACCCCAGGAGGGACACCAATACCTGGTCTATTCCCTTATAAGGCCGAGGGCTTAGATCCTTCTACCACCGTTTATACGTTTACCGTTCCGCTAACCGATGTAATTGTAGATTTAACGACCTTCTGCGACAAGGATATTTACATCTATGCTCATGCTGCACTTAAGGGTCTGAATGGAGCGAGTGATGAAACTGCATGGAGCGAAGGTACACCATTTGGTGGACCACGCTGGGGATGGTTCTCCACCTACACCGTTTGCTGTCCTACCACACCTCCTCCTTTAGAGTATGTAAACGAAACAGCCTTTGCAAAGTTTGCAAAAAGCCAGGGAGGATATGTATTTACCACAAACAAGAAATCGAATCCAGAGAACTACCCATCGCTTAACCTTACCCAAAATCGCTGGGGCTGGGCTGGTAATCTGGCATTTGGCGACTATGCGGCACCAATCTATGCCGGTGCAGGACTAAACAATACGGCTAATGGTACACTTGTAGGCACATTATACGTAAAGGTTATGCTTGGTCTAGTACAGGTTAAGTATGAGATGAATGTTCCTTACAAGTTAGGCGAGGTACACATCTACGTAAGCGATGCAAAGCCTACAACGCTTGCTCCAGGTCAGTATGGCTTTACCGAGTACTTCGATCCAAAGGCAACCTCATTTAGTCAAGATTTTATGGTTACAGATACCAATGGTGATGGCAAGCTCTGGATTATTGCCCATGCCGTTGCGAGCATACCCAAATAGCGTTTTTAAAGTTAGGTAGAAATATAGATCCTTGCAGGAATAAGAAAGTTGCCTGCAAGGATCTATTTTTTTACTAGAATGCACCTCACTTTTTTATATCCAATAGGAATGGGGCATCATAGATTACAAGGATTATTCCTTATTACAATTTTACGATCCGTTGTGCCGCCTGTGGTTGTCCAAACCCAAATATTCCTTATAGAGTTTTAGTAACTTTACTCGCTCAATTGTATTACCATCGGGAAAATCCTCCTTGGATTGTGCTGGTTGCAACGGCCAAGGGGTGCCCTATACATCATACCTATTGAACGAAGAATGAAGCAGCTAAAACAGACGGCAATACTACTACTTATGGCCATTTCGACAGCGGGAATGGCCGCTACGGGCGATTACGTGAAGTACGTAAACCCCTTTATCGGAACGGGTGGACATGGGCATACCTTTCCGGGCCCCGTTGTTCCTCATGGCATGATTCAGCCCAGTCCCGATACGCGGATGCTCGATTGGGACTCCTGCTCGGGCTACTACTACGATGATACCACCATCAACGGCTTTTCGCATACGCACCTTAGCGGTACGGGCTGCTGCGACTACGGCGATGTGCTGCTGATGCCTACCGTTGGCAGGCAGGACTACTTTTCGTTGGGATCGAAGAGCCAGCGAATGGCCTACGCCTCCTCGTTCTCGCATAGGAACGAGCATGCCGAGCCGGGCTACTACTCCGTTTTGCTCGATCGCTACAAGGTAAAGGCCGAGCTAACCGCCACCAAGCGCGCCGCCATCCATCGATATACCTTCCCAGAGAGTAAGAACGCTGGTTTTATCCTCGACTTCGACTACAGCCTTCAGCAGCAAACCAACAAGGAGATGCAGATTGAGGTTATCAGCAATACGGAGATCCGCGGGCGAAAGAAAACCATGTACTGGGCTTTCGATCAGTACATCAACTTCTACGTTAAGTTCTCCAAACCCTTTACCTACACCATGGTAACCGACTCCATGGCCTTGGATAAGGGCGGACGAAAGCGCCCCGTTGCCAAGGTGCTGCTCCACTTCAGCACCAAAAAGGGCGAAGTGGTGCTGGCTAAGATGGGCATCTCGTCGGTGGATATGCAGGGGGCTAAGATGAACCTTGAGGCGGAAATTCCAGGATGGGATTTTAATGGAGTTCGCGCTTCGGCCCGTAAGGCCTGGAACGACTACCTTGCCAAGATCGATGTAAAGGATAAGAACACTCAGAATAAGACCATATTCTACACGGCACTCTACCACAGCGCCATATCTCCAAACATCTTTTCGGATGTAGATGGAAGACATTTGGGGATGGACCTCAAGATCCATCAGGGTGATCCGCATAAGCCTCAGTACACCGTCTTCTCGTTGTGGGATACCTTTAGGGCGCTTCACCCCTTGCAGACGATTATCGATCCGAAGCTGAACCAGACGTTTATCCGATCGCTGATTCAGAAGTCGCGCGAGGAGGGCATCTTCCCCATGTGGGAGCTAAGCGGCAACGAAACCGGCGAGATGATCGGCTACCATGCCGTTCCGGTTATAGTCGATGCCTACATGAAGGGCTACCGCGATTTTGATGTGGAGGAGGCGCTTAAGATGAGCGTTCGCACGGCCGAGTACGACACCGCCGGGATTAATTGCCCCCGCTTGGTGCTGCCCCGCCTGATGCCACAGGCTAAGTACTGGAAGAACAGGATAGGCTATGTGCCCTGCGATAAGGACAACGAATCGGTAGCCAAGGCGCTGGAGTATGCCTACGACGACTGGTGCATCTCCATTCTGGCAGATAGCTTGGGTAAGAAGGACATTGCCAACCGCTACGCCACATTTGGCGAAGGGTATAGGAACTACTTCGATCCATCCGTAAGGTTTATGCGAGGCAAGGATTCGAACGGCAATTGGCGCACGCCGTTTAATCCCACCTCGTCAGTTCACCGCAACGACGACTACTGCGAGGGCAACGCCTGGCAATGGACGTGGTTTGTTCCCCAAAATGTTGATGGGCTGATGAAGCTGATGGGCGGTAAGCAGGCTTTTATAGGCAAGCTCGATTCGCTCTTCTCCGCCAGCTCCAAAATGGAAGGCGAGTCCGTATCGGCTGATATCTCGGGTCTTATCGGGCAGTACGCGCATGGCAACGAGCCAAGCCATCACATCACCCACCTATACAACTACGTTGGACAGCCTTGGAAAACCCAGGCATTGGTGGATAGCGTGCTGCACAGCCTCTATCATAACGCGCCAAACGGTCTCTCGGGCAACGAGGACTGCGGCCAGATGTCGGCATGGTACATCCTAAACAGCATGGGCTTCTACCAGGTTTGCCCGGGCAAGCCGGTGTACTCCATTGGTCGCCCCCTTTTCAGCGAGGTGACCATCAACCTGGAGAATGGCAAGCACTTTACCATCGTCACCAAGGAGAACAGCCGAAAGAACCGATATATTCAATCGGTAAGCCTCAACGGGAAACCGCTTAGCACGCCATTCTTTACCCATTCCGACTTGACAAACGGTGGAACGCTGGTAATAACGATGGGCGATAGGCCAAATTATCATACCTTTAGGGAGTAGATTGATGGGAGTTTAGGAAAGTATCAAACCCATAATTGGTAGCTATCGGAAATAGGTAACCGGGAAGTTATAAGAAGTTACACGAAGTTATTTCAGAAGTTAAAGGAAGGCTTGCGCACGAGAGTTTGCCTTGTACCTTGCTTTGATTAAGCAAAAAAGGAGGATTGCTTAAGCTTAAATAGCCTTGTTCGGTTGAGATTACGCTTATAGTCGTCAAGCTAAAGCATCAAACGACAGCAGGGGCTGCATTAAAGCGCTACAACGTAGCGCCACTTAAGTAACCGTGGGTGAAACCCACGGCAATGTGGTAGAAAACAATCAGCCCCGAAGGGGTTGCCCCAAATGCCGTTCGTTCGCCAAAAGGTTCAGCCCCATCCGGGGCTGCTAAATAGGGGGACGTTCAGCATCCACGGATTTCATCCGCGGTTACTAAGGGTTAGCTACTTCGTAGCATGCTACCGCTTAACTTGATGGCTATGGTCTGTGCCTCATAGCCGTTAAGTTAAGGTTGAATTTTTAAGAACAAACGCTTAATAGCAGCACGTTATCCTCCCGTTTAGACGGGAGGTAGGGGGGGGAAGAAAGCTAAGTGGAGTAAGAATGTTGATTTAAAAGAGCAAACCCACTGCCCTCCCGCCTAAGCGGGAGGATAATCAGCCATGATTATGCATTTAGGCTTTGAGAAAATGGTTTAATTTGCAGGCTATGGATTATAGCCTTCGACTAACATAGCTTTACATCGACCAATTGATCACTACTATTATCAAATATTATCAAACACAGACTTATGAAGAGAATAACCGTTGCAGCATTGCTCACTCCTCTCCTACTCGGGGTAGCGGGAAGAGCATTTGCTCAGGAGCCCATCTCCTACGTCAACACGCTGATGGGAACCGAATCGACCTACCAGTTCTCGTACGGGAACACCTACCCGGCGGTGGCTGTTCCTTGGGGAATGAACTTCTGGAGCCCACAAACGGGCGAGAATCGTAGCGGATGGATGTACTCCTATGCCGACAAGGAGATACGAGGCTTCCGCCAAACCCATCAGCCCAGCCCATGGATTAACGACTACGGAACTTTTTCCATTATGCCCGTTTCGGGCGAGCTGAAGCTCTCGGACAAGGAGCGCGGCGCAGCCTATAGCCACAGCAACCTAAAGGCGCAGCCCAACTACTTTAAGGTAACCTTCGACAATGGAACATCTACCGAGATGACGGCCACCACGAGGGGAGCCATTTTCCGCATTCGCTTTGCCCCCAATCAAAAGCGCTACCTAGTGGTAGATGCCTACGATGGCGGCAGCGGCGTAACTATTAGTAAGGATCGTAAGCGCATCACCGGATATGTGAGGAATAATAGCGGAGACGTTCCTGCCAACTTCGCCAACTACTTTACCATCGAGCTCAACAAGCCAATCGTTAGCGGTGGAACCTCTACCGACAATGTTGCTACCGAGGGTAAGATGGAGGCCGAGGGAAAGAAGACCCTTGCCTACGTGGTTCCCGATGTTAAGGATGGCGAGGAGCTGATCGTTCGTGTTGCCTCGTCGTTTATCTCGCCCGAGCAGGCGCAGAGGAACTTCGACCGCGAGGTTGCCGGCAAATCGTTCGATTCCATTAAGGCCGAAGCCGCAAAAGAGTGGAACACCTACATGAATCGCATTAAGGTAGAGGGCGGCACCGACGAGCAGCTGCGCACATTCTACTCGTGCCTATACCGTGTGCTGCTTTTCCCACGTCAATTCTTCGAGTTTGATAAGGGCAACAAGCCCATCTACTACAGCCCATACGATGGCAAGGTACATAGCGGCTACATGTACACCGATAACGGCTTCTGGGACACCTTCCGCGCCGTACATCCGCTCTTTACCTTGGTTTACCCCGAGGTTTCGGTAAAGATTACCCAGTCGATCATCAACGCCTACAACGAGAGCGGCTTCCTTCCCGAGTGGGCAAGCCCCGGACATCGCGGCTGCATGATTGGGAACAACTCCATCTCCATCCTTACCGATGCCTGGATGAAGGGTATCCGTACCATCGATGCCAAGAAAACCCTAGAGGCAATGATTCATCAAACCAAATTTCAGGGGCCTCACTCATCGGTTGGACGCAATGGCGCAGATGCCTACTTTAAGCTGGGTTATGTCCCCTACCCCGATTTCAACGAGTCTACTGCCAAGACTTTGGAGTACGCATATGCCGACTGGTGCTTATCGCAGTTCGCCGGATCAATCGGACGTAAGGATGTTCAGAGGGAGTACCAAAAGTATGCCTATAACTACAAGAACGTATTCGATACCAGCGTAGGTTTTGTGCGCGGAAAGGATAAGAACGGCAAGTGGATTGAACCTTTCGATGCAGTAGAATGGGGTGGACCATTTACCGAAGGAAGCTCGTGGCACTGGACTTGGAGCGTAATGCATAATCCCGAAGGATTGGCGCAGCTATTTGGTGGCCACAAGGCGATGGGCAAAAGGTTAGACTCGCTATTTACCGCACCAAACACCTACAAGGTGGGAACCTACGGTTTTGTTATCCACGAAATAGCCGAGATGGTTGCCCTAAACATGGGACAGTACGCCCACGGCAACCAGCCCATTCAGCACGCCATCTACCTTTACAACCACATAGGCGAACCCTGGAAGGCGCAGTACCACCTACGCAACGTAATGAACCGACTCTACAACTCGGGCAGCAAGGGCTACTGCGGCGACGAGGATAACGGACAAACCTCGGCATGGTACGTCTTTTCGGCGATGGGCTTCTACCCCGTATGCCCCGGAAAGCCCGAGTATGTGCTCGGATCGCCACTATTCAAGAAGGCAACCATCAGCCTACCCAACGGCAAGAAGTTTACCATCGATGCGCAGGGCAACGATGCGAAGAATGTTTACATCGACAACGCCCAGCTATCGGGCAAACCCTTTACGCGAAACTTCCTTACCCATAAGGAGATTGTTGGCGGCGGCACGCTTAAGCTAAAGATGGCCGACAAGCCCAACACATCAAGGGGAACCAAGAATTCAGACTTACCCTACTCGATGGATAAGAAATAGAAAAAGGGAGGCAAATGCCTCCCTTTTTTTGGTTAATATTCTGTTGGTGTGGTTCCTCTTTTTTATTTCAACATTCACCCCCTTTGCGGTTGTTGTAGCATTGCCTACTGTTTCCCCGCATTGCATACGGGGCTATTCATATTCAATCCTTTCAGGATTGCTATTCGTCAGCTTATAATAGTTGCATTAATTGATGAAGATAGCGGGAGTATTGCTTCTTGATTTCGATTAGAAGCCCTTATGGGCTTCAATGTGAATAGCCCCGAGTGCAACTCGGGGAAATGAGGACGAGAAGGAAGCAACCACGAAGTGGTTGAATAGCTTCTTTAGCAAAAGAAGAGATTATAAGGGATAGCTGTTTCTCCGTCATTCTTTAGTCCCTTTAATTCCTTTAATCCCGCTATGGCAGTATGTTGCTACGCTCCACTTCTGAAATAACTTCTTTTACCTTCTAAAGTAACCATCAAAGCTTAATTATTCCAAGGGCCACCATAATTGGTAGATAGTCTTTTAGCTCTGCACGAAGTATCTTAAGAACCTGTCCGATGTGGTAGTTTACCAGCTGCGGAGAAACGTTCAGCTTTTCGGCAATCTCCTTATGGGTGAGGTTTCCATTCCTATGCATTTCGTAGGTTTTACGAAACTCTTCGGGAACCTTTTTAAGCGCTTCCTGGTAAAGCTCAAATAGCTCCGTCTCGAGGTAGAAATCGGGAGAAGAAAATTGCTCATCAAACTTTTCTACAATCTCCTGATGAACCTTTTGCTTTACCTTTTGGTGCGATATCTTATTGAGCGATTTATTCTTAACGATGGTAAATAGAAGCGTCTTAAGGTTAAGCTCGGCTATTAGCTTATCTCTATTTTCCCATAGCCATACCATTGTTTCCTGAACAACCTCTTCAGCTTCGTCGCGGCTTAAATATTGGCAGGCAAATGCAAATAGCTTCTGGAAGTAGTACCGATATACCGCATCGAAGCTCTCCTCGTCGTTATTACGTAGCATCTCGACGATCTTCCGATTATCCGAAATATCTTTTAGTTGCGAGTTCTCTTCCATTGGAACAACATTTTTCCTATTATTGACACAATAATAAGTGCAAAAAAAGGCTAACTAAATAGAAAATCAAAAACACAACACTTAAATAGGCTTAATATTACCTAAATGCGTTAGTATGATGTCTTCTCCAAATGTATAATCAGTGATTAGTCGAAAATTGTATGAGAATAGATGAAGGTTTACTTCTTCGCTACTTAAGAGGGAATACCAATAACCTTGAAAATGCAGAAGTAGAAAGTTGGTATAACGAGTCCCCCGAAAATAAGAAGCTGCTAGAGCAGCTTTACTATACAGTTTTTATCGGCGATCGATTAGACGATATGGAAAGCGTAGACGTTGAAAAGTCGCTAAAAGAATTTAAGGCGCTACTTGAAAAGAATAGGCGTAAAACTAAAACCCTAAAGCTATGGACAAGTAAGGTTGCCGCCGTTGCCGCATTCTTTATTGGAATAGTGGTGACTAGTGCAATTTTTTTGATAGCAGTTAACAAACAATCGGAATATACGGTAATTACCGATGCAGGAGAGCAATCTCAGGTTCTATTGCCCGATGGTTCTAAGGTCTGGGTAAACTCGTCGTCGAAGTTGACATATACAACCTCGATGTTTTCTTCCAAAAGAAATGTGCTCCTTACCGGAGAGGCATACTTTAAGGTTGCAAAAGACAAGCGATCACAGTTTGTCGTAAACAGTAAAAATGTAGAGACAAGGGTATACGGAACGGAGTTCAACGTAAAGGCTAGATTGGAAGACGAGCTGGTGACAACAACATTATACAGCGGTTCTGTTTCGGTGAATGTGCCTAATGCAGGAAATGGAGAGCATAAGCTTACTCCGGGGAATAGAATTGAGGTAGATACCAAAACAAAAGTGGTCACCTACTCATCTGTTTCGAATCAAAAGTATCCTATTTGGATAAGGGGTAAGTTCCATTTCGAGCAAACTACGCTGCTCGAAATAGCCTTAACTCTCGAAAAGCACTACGGAGTAAGGTTTGTGTTTCTCGATAACAGCTTAAAGAAAGAACGCTTTACCTGCGACTTCTATAAAGATGAAGGTTTAGACAAAATATTGTCAATCCTAAAGATGACCCGAAGCATTGATTATTCGATAAAAAGTAAGACCGTATACCTTTTTAAACCTGGCCGAAAATAAGCTGCATAAAATAGTTGCAGTATAGTTTTTTACAGAGCAGTGTCGAATTTAAAAGAGAGAACTTAATCTATGGAAGCACGAAAACGACATCAGGATTCTTTGAGGGGGTAATCATTCGGATTCGCTCCTAAGCCAACACTTTGCTTATTGTTAATACAATGATATGTAGCTACATACGTAATGCTATACGGGTGGCTTATGCGCCATTTGTACTATTGTTAATCAAACAACAACACCGTTATGAAGAAAAAAGCTAGTCTTATTCTGTTTGTACTACTTGCTTTTTTGTCCAGTGCAATGGGACAAATAAAAGTAAGTGGTACTGTAAAAGATCTCAATGGGAATTTAATTCCTGGCGTGTCGGTAGCACAGAAGGGAACAACATCAGGCACAACAACAGATGTTGATGGAAAATTTACCCTAAAGGTTACAAACGAAAACGCAGTTCTTCAGTTTTCATTCGTGGGAATGAAAACCTTAATGTTACCATTAAACGGCAAAACCTACTTTGAGGTTGTTCTAGAAAACCAAAGCGTAGGAATCGACGAGGTAGTTGTAACAGCAATGGGTATTAAGCGTTCGGAAAAGAGCTTGGCCTACGCAACGCAAAAGCTATCGGGTAAGGAGCTAACGGCTGTTCCTTCTTCAAACTTTTTGGGGAACCTGGCAGGAAAGACCTCGGGTATGCAGGTATCAAGCTCTGGCTCGGGAGTTGGTAGCTCTGTAAAGATCGTACTTCGTGGTAACCGATCAATTCAGGGTAATAACCAACCTCTATATGTCGTTGATGGTACCCCAATTAGTAGCGGAAACTTCTCTCAAACTGGAGCCGAAGGTGGCTACGGAGGTGGAGTTGATGCAGGAGGTGGCCTTGCTGGTATTAATCCAGACGATATTGAAAGTATCAACGTTTTGAAAGGAGCAACTGCAGCTGCATTGTACGGAAGTCAAGCCTCAAATGGTGTAATAGTAATTACAACTAAACGTGGTGCTTCCGATAAAACAGCCGTAAGCTTTACCTCTACAATACAAACAGATATTCCCTATTTGACCTACAAGTTTCAGGATAGGTATACCATGGGGGTTGATGGAAAGAAGAATCAAACCAACGATGCATGGGGTGCTAAAAGAACAAATGAAGATTTGAGCAACTCTTTCGTAGAAGACTTCTTCAATACAGGAGTTATGTACCAAAACGGAATCTCAATTAGTGGTGGAAATAAAACTTCTCAAAACTTCATTTCGTACCAAAACACCTCTGCTTCGGGTATTGTTCCAAAGAATGAGTTTACTAAGCATAACTTTAGCTTAAGGAACACCTCTACCTTCTTCAATAAGTTTGTTGAAGTTGATGGAAGCATTGCATTAACAAAGCAGGATATCGACAATGCACCCGCAGCTCCTGGTCAATACTTTAACCCCTTAGTTGGTCTATACTTATATCCAGAAGGAACATCCGAATTCAACAAGTATAAGGACACCTACGAAATTCCTGATCCAAGTAGAAATGGATTAATGAAGCAAAATTGGATCCACGAACGCGATATAAATAAGAACCCATACTGGTTAGTAAATAGACATATATACACTGTTGGAGTAGATAAGGTTATTACTAAAGCAAACGTTAAGTTCAACTTCACCGATTGGTTAAATTTACAAATTAGAGGTAGCTACGATAAAACAAATCTTTTAAGCGAGCGTAAGGTTTATTCGGGTATCGAAACCATTGCAGGTCGTGGAGGTCGCTATAACTACGAAACAAATTCAAATACCCAAGCTTACGGCGATGTGCTACTATCGCTAAATAAAGAAATTAATAAGTTCTCCGTAAATGCTACGCTTGGTTCTAGCGTTAATGACACCAAGTTGTATGTTGTAAATAACGACCTAGGCGACCTTGCTATTCCAAACCTATTTGATCTCCGAAACTTTGTAGGTAAAGGAAATGCAACTAATAAAAAAGAGCACAAGCAGCTGCAGTCTGTTTTTGGTACTGTATCGTTAGGTTATGCTGATGTTGCATATCTTGATGTTACCGGTCGAAACGACTGGTCTTCGACGCTTCCTGCAAAAAACAGAAGCTACTTCTATCCTTCTGTTGGGGCTTCTCTAATTTTCTCTCAGCTACTGAAGAATATGAACCTAAATCCAGAATGGTTAGACTTCGGTAAAATGCGCTTTTCTTGGACCCAAGTTGGTAACGATATGCCTTGGGGGCTAACTGAGCCTGCCGATAAGATTAACAATGGAGGCATTATTGAAGCTAATACGGTTAAGCCATTTACCGATCTAAAACCAGAACGCTCGACTTCTATTGAAGGAGGTTTAACTCTTCGCATTCTCAACAACAGGTTGTCGTTTGACATGTCTGCTTATCAAACAAATACTAAGAACCAATACTTCTTGGTAGATAACACATCGGGGTCTGGATTCTCTAAGTACTACATCAATGCAGGAGAAGTTCGTAATAGAGGAATGGAGTTTACGCTAGGCTTTACCCCTGTTAAAACCAACGATTTTAGTTGGGATGGCTTTGTAAACCTATCCTTTAATACCAATAAGATTATTTCTCTACCAAGCCAATATAAGGACAACGGATTTGAGTTGAGCAATGCCGGATTTAAGTTCAGGCTCTATGAAGGCGAAGAGTGGGGACTTATGTATGCAAAGCGACTAAAACGCGATAGCGAAGGTAGAATCATTGTGACCAAGGTAATTGAGAATGGTAACGAAGGAAGCTTACAGCTATCTCAAAGCAATTCAGAAGAAAAGATAGGCAGCGTAAATCCAAAGTACATGCTTGGTTTCAAGAACGAGTTCACATATAAGAACGTATCGCTAGGCCTACTTGTTGATGGAAGAGTTGGTGGTAACGTTGTTTCCTTGACTCAAAACTTCCTAGATGGTGCAGGACGTAGCGAGGTTACTGCTGATGCAAGAGATAACGAAGGAGTACACATCACCGGCGTACTGAATACCGTTGTTAAAGAAACCGGAAAGGCAGATGTAACAACGTCTTCTAACTTTGATGGCAAGATTGACGCCCAAACCTACTACAAAACTGCACCAATAGGCGAGATAAACGTATACAAAGCCACGAACTTCAGGCTAAGAGAACTCTCTCTTTCGTATATGCTACCCCAATCTGTTGTAAGCAAGCTGAAAGTTGTAAGCGGAGTTCGTCTTTCTCTAGTAGGTAGAAATCTGTTCTTTATTTATAAGGATGCTCCATATGATCCCGATAACATCTTGACAACATCAGGAAATGGTGGATCTAATGCAGATAACTTCGGTTTACCTACCACAAGAAGTATTGGCTTTAGCTTGAATGTAAACTTTTAAAAAGAACGAAGATGAATAAATTAAAATACTTAATAGCACTAGCTACTCTCCTAGTTAGCTTTAGTAGCTGCACCGATAGCTTTGATGATTACAACCGTAATCCATATGCTGTAACAGACGATCTTAAACAAGCCGACTGGATTTATCTCAAAGCATATTTCCCTCAGATGGAGCAGTCGATTTACTATAACAATAGTGGAGGAAACTGGGAGTGGCAAATAGCTCAGAACTTGAATAGCGACCTTTTTGGAGGCTACTTAACCCCTCCAACTCCATACAATAACGATAAGAACAACATCAACTATTTCATGATGGAAGGTTGGAACGGGTTTGCATTTGGCCTGTACAATAACAACATTATGAAGCCTTGGCTAAATGTGAAAAAGTTAACCTTTGATCAAAAGAAGTTCTTGGATGTGTATGCCGTTGCTCTAATTCTAAAGGTAGAAGGAATGCATCGTTGCACAGACCTTTACGGCCCTATTCCTTACTCGAAATATGGTTCGGGATCGGTTAGCTCGGAGTATGATTCACAAGAGGCAATATACAATCAGTTTTTCTCGGAACTCGATCAGGCAGTAGAGTACTTAAATGCACACTTAAGTGGACCAGAGAGTTCGGTTAATCGATTAGGTGCTGCCGATCTTATCTATAAGGGTGACTATAAGAAATGGATTCAGTGGGCAAACTCTTTACGACTTCGTCTTGCAGTTCGTATCTCAAAGGTAAATCCTGCAAAGGCAAAGATGGAAGGTGAAAAGGCGATGACCAACCCGTACGGTGTTATTGAAAGGAATAGCCAAAATATAAATGTACCTACCGTAAATATGGGCCATCCTCTTACGATTGTTGCATACGACTACAACGACTCTAGAATGAGCGCTGATATGGAATCTATTCTTTCAGGTTTGAATGATCCTCGTATTGAAAGGTATTTTGCAAAAGCCACAGACTCTGATCCAAACATTAATGGCAAGTATCGTGGTATACGCCAAGGTATTTACATGACTAGCAAGGAACTTCGTGTTAAGTATTCGAATGTTGGAGAAATATTTAACATGAACAATAGATATGTTACTCCAGTTACGCTGATGACCGCTGCTGAAGTGTACTTCCTTAGAGCCGAAGGAGCCCTAAGAGGCTGGAGCAACATGGGAGGAACACCCGCTCAACTTTACCAATCGGGAGTTGAAACATCTATGGGACAATGGGATGTTTCCGGAGCAGCTAAGTATCTTGACGATGCAGTAAGCATTCCTGCAAACTATGTGGACTATAAGAATCCTAAATATAATGCTCCTGCAGCATCAAAGGTTACAGTTAAATGGGACGAAAGCGCTTCTAACGAGGTAAAGTTAGAAAAGATTATTACCCAAAAGTGGATTGCAATGTTCCCTGAAGGGGGTGAGGCTTGGGCTGAGTTCCGTAGAACTGGATATCCAAAGTTATTCCCTATTGTTGAGAACAACAGCAACGGAGAAATCAGCTCTACTGTAATGATTCGTAGGCTTCGCTTCCCACAGGATGAGTATAATACCAATAAAGCAGAGGTGGAAAAAGCTGTTAAGCTACTAAAAGGAGCAAAAGATTCTCCAGCCACAATGCTTTGGTGGGATACTAATGCTGGATCTTCAAACTTTTAATCCGTAAATTAGTCTTTTTGATCCTACTTTGAAAAGGAGGCTGACTCAAATATGAATTGAATCCTAAAGTTGCGTGTTTGAATTTAGGTCACATTCAACAATTGGGTCAGCCTCCAAATTTTTTGAAAAAAGTACAACAAGAATTTAGTTTCGTTCACACAAAATACTTACCCAAAATAGCTTTGACGATAATGTGTAACGGCTAACCTTTGAGACTTTTTACAAAAACAGCTACTTTAGCAGGTATCGCTTAGATGACAAACCTATTAGATTTTACTAATAGCGTTGGTTCACAAATTGATGGTGCTATAGCAACGTGCTAATAACGGGAATAATTCTTTTGCAATTTGCAATTCTGTAATACATCGTATGATGCAATTTTAAGCAATGGAGAGTTTATTAAGCAATAATAAGTATAGCGGGTGGATTTTAGTAATAATGGCAAGAGCAAAAAAATTGCTCCTACCCTCTACTCTATTGCTTTTACTCTTAACTACTTCACTAACAGCCAGAAGTCAAACGATTCGAATTAACTTAAACTACAAAAAGACTACACTGGGAAACGTTCTTAGAGATATTGGAAATCAAGCTTCAATGCTGGTTGTGTACAGTAATACAGATGTAAACCCTTCCAACTTGGTCTCAATTAACGCAAAGGATGAACCTTTAGAATCTGTTTTGCACAAGCTACTTAAAGGCACAAACTTAACCTTCTCTATTGAGGAGAATCACATCATACTATCGCAAAAATCGGTAAGAATACCTCTTGCAGATCAAGCGGGTAAGTATGTGGTAAAAGGTAATGTAAAAGATCCAAAAGGAGAAAATCTGATAGGAGTAAACATTAGCATTAGAGGAACGTCATGGGGCACAACAACTGATGTTAATGGAAACTTTTCGATTCCTGCCTCAGCTGACGATATCTTGAATATTTCATATATCGGTTTTATACCCCAAAGTATACCAGTAAAGAATGTAACGTTTATAAACGTAATCCTGAATGAAGATTTCAAAAAGATAAATGAGGTTGTTATTACCGCATTAGGAATCAAGAGAAAGCAAAATGCACTTAGCTACAATATACAGGAGATTGGTTCAGAGGTGTTGACAGAAGCAAAAGATCCGAACTTTGTAAACTCGTTGACAAGCAAAATTGCGGGCGTTTCGATAAATAGCTCTTCAGCAGGCATAGGTGGAGCCACAAAAGTTTTAATGCGTGGACCAAAATCAATCAACGGCAATAATAATGCACTATATGTAGTTGACGGAATTCCAATGCTTAATACCAGTAATGGAGAAACGTTAGGAGAATACTCCTCACAACCCCGAGGAGAAGGTATTTCTGATATCAATCCCGAAGATATTGAGAGCATCTCTATTCTAACAGGGGCTGCTGCTGCTGCCTTATACGGTAGTAGTGCAGCAAATGGGGTAATAATAATTACTACTAAAACAGGAAAGGCTGGGAATACGCATTTAACCATCAGCAATAATACCGACTTTATGACCCCCTTTATTATGCCGAGGTTTCAGAATACTTATGGCAACAACGAAGGTATATATGCGAGTTGGGGACAAAAGTTAAATACAAAATCAGAATATAATCCAAAAGATTTTTTTAATACAGGAGTTAATGTCCAGAATTCGGTTTCACTATCAATCGGAAATGCTAAGGCTCAAACGTACATATCTTTAGCTACAACAAATTCGACTGGAATTATTCCCAACAACAAGTATAATAGGTACAACTTTACCTACCGGAACTCTTCATCTTTTCTGGAAGGCAAAATGCTTTTTGATATTGGCCTATCCTATATAATGCAGAACGATAGGAATATGATGGCTCAAGGAAAATATTTTAACCCCTTAACGGCAATTTACACCTTTCCTCGGAGCGATAGTTTTAAAGAGGTTCAATACTATGAGCGATTTAATTCTGATAGAAATATTTATGTGCAGTATTGGCCATATGGAGATCAAGGTCTGAACATGCAAAACCCATACTGGGTTGTTAATCGGAATATTTATGAGAATAAGAAAACTCGCTACATGCTTAATGCAAATCTGAAGTATTTAGCAAACAGCTGGCTAAATATTACAGGAAGAATACGTGTTGACAATGCTGAAAATAAGTATACTAAAAAGTATTATGCAAGTACGATAGGTTTGTTTGCCGGACCTAAAGGTTTTTATATGAATCAGAATGATGATGATCGCCAGCTATATGCAGATGCTATAGCAAACATCAACAAATCGTCTAAAGAATTTAGCCTTTCTACGAATATTGGGACATCGGTTTCGTATAACAAGCTTAAAATGTTCGGGATACAGGGACCTCTAAAGGATGTACCCAATTTCTTTTCAGCAAATAACGTAGATATTCAGGGCAGAGACTCTAAAATTTTTGATAAGATTGGGCCTTCGAACATTATGACGCCGTCCATCTTTACAAATGCTGAATTGGGGTGGAGAAGCATGGCGTTTGTTACCCTTACAGGCCGAAACGATTGGAGTTCAACACTGGTTAACATGCCTAAAAAAAGCTTCTTTTACCCATCTGTAGGATTTTCCATGCTGCTAAATCAGATGGTAACTCTTCCAAAAAGCATTTCTTATTTAAAGATCAGGGCTTCGTGGGCTTCCGTAGGATCTGCAATACCTCCATATATTAGCATACCTACATATCAAAAAGATAACTCAACAGGACAATGGAAGACAACCACCTATATGCCAATTGATAGGCTTTATCCAGAACGTACAAATTCTTGGGAGGTTGGCTTTAATTCAACCCTATTTGAAAATATAGTCAGCTTAGATTTCACCTTATACAAATCGAATACTACAAAGCAAACCTTCAACATGCCAATATCTACATCGTCGGGCTACGATTCATGGTATGTACAAACTGGAAATGTAGAAAACAGAGGTATTGAGCTTACCCTAAAGGTAAAAAAGAGTTGGGATGATTTAAGCTGGAGTTCGGGTATTGTGTACAGTCAAAATAAAAATGAAATCGTAAAACTTTTCGATACTAACTTAATAGATCCAACAGGGGCTCCTGTTAGGATTGATAAAATAAGTAAGGGAGGGATCGGATCATCAGACATTATACTAACAGAAGGTGGAACAATAGGGGATTTGTACACAAAAACAGAGTTGAAAAAAGATAACAAGGGAAATATAGTAGTAGATGCCGATGGGAACCTATCTGTAGATGCTAATGTAATACGTAAAGTGGGTACATCTTTACCAAAATGCAATCTGGGCTATAACAATGAATTTAGTTGGAAAAAGTTCGATTTGAGCTTTATGTTTTCTGCTCGTTTTGGAGGCAAAGTAATATCTGCAACACAAGCTGTACTCGATGGCTTTGGTGTAACTAAAGAAACAGAAGTAGCAAGAGACAATGGTGGTGTTACCGTAAACAATAGCAAGTTTGATGCGCAGAAATGGTACGAGACAATTGGTCGGGGAGGTGTTTATTCTCACTATGTATATAGTGCTACAAATATTCGTATGCAAGAAGTTCGATTTGGCTACACTTTTCCATCATCGTGGTTTGGAAATAAAATGAGCATTAATCTATCCTTTGTTGGCAGAAATCTTTGGATGCTCTACTGCAAAGCTCCTTTTGATCCAGAATTAACTCCATCAACAGGAACCTTCTACCAAGGAATCGACTACTTTATGCAGCCTAGCCTACGGAAAGTAGGCTTCAGCTTGAAATTCCAACTTTAAATAAGAAGAACAGAACTATGAATAAAAGTTGCATCTATAGAGTATTCAGTAAGCTGTTCTTCGGAGTGGGTTGTATGCTCATCGTTTCATGCTCAGAGATGTTTCGCGATTTAAATGCCGACGAAACGCAGCTAACTCCAGATTTAATGAATGGCGATAACTATAAACTTGGAGCCTTTTTTCCTCAGATGCAGGAATCGGTAAATCCCGTTCAAGAAAACGACTATCAGATGTGCAACAGTTTGATAGGAGATGTATATGGCAGATATATGAGCATTACCAATGATGGATGGAAAAATAATTTTGCAACTTTCAACGCTCCAAACTATTGGATAAGCTATCCTTTTAGTACAACTTTTACAAAAATATATGGCCCATGGATTCTAATTAAGAAAGAGACTAAAGGGCAAGGTGCATACTTTGCATGGGCACAAATACTAAGGGTTGCTGCATTTCATCGAATTACCGATATGTATGGGCCAATTCCTTATTCAAAAGCAGGAAGGGGTGCTGTATCCGTTGAGTATGATTCGCAAGAAGATGTCTACAAGGCTATGTTTGCCGATTTGACCGATGCTATTAACACGCTAACCGAATATGTCAATAAAAATAGAGGCACGAATCCTCTAGCTGCTTATGACGAGGTTTATGGAGGAGACTTTGTAAAATGGATAAAGTTCGCCAACTCTTTAAAGCTACGCATGGCGATGCGAATTGTTTATGCCAACGAGGTGTTGGCAAAGAGAATGGTAATCGAAGCCATTATCCATCCCATTGGGGTTATAAAAAAGAATTCTGATAACGCATTTATAGCATTTCCTAGAAATCCAATAAATGTAATGTGGGATGCTTATACCGATACCCGTGTATGCGCGGACATTGTATCCTACATGGAAGGCTATAAGGACCCAAGAATGGAGAAATATTTTCAGTTGAGCGAGATAAATGGCAATAAAGGCTACTTTGGCTTACGATGCGGTATTTCAATTTCAAGCAAAGCTTGGGCTTTGAAGTACTCAGCACCAGTAGCAAATCCAACGGATAAACTCTTATGGATGAATGCTTCAGAGGTCGCATTCTTGCTAGCCGAAGGAGCCCTTAGAGGCTGGAATGTAGGGGAAACTGCAGAGCAACTTTACAAAGAAGGGATAAAACTGTCATTCGAACAGTATGGTTTGATAAGCGCAGAGGCATATCTCGCAAATGACACCTTTAGACCTGCGGATTATGTTGATCCTCAGGGACTGTATTCTGAACCATCACAAAGTTCCATTACGATAAAGTGGGTATCGGAGGCTCCTTTTGAAGAAAATTTAGAGCGTATAATAACCCAAAAATGGATAGCTATTTGGCCTCTTGGTTTGGAAGCATGGAGCGAACAGCGCCGAACAGGATATCCTCGCTTTATGCCGGTAAAGTTAAATAGTAGTGGGGATCCTACCTTAACAACAAAACTTGCAAGCCGTATTCCATTTCCTCCTGATGAGGTAGAGAACAATCGCATAAACTATACTACCGCCGTTCTGCTGTTAAATGGATCTGATAATTACAGTACAAGACTTTGGTGGGATAAAAAGGTAAAATAGTAGTTTTAGGTTAGAGCCTCTATACTTCGCGATAAAATTCAACAGCAGCGATTGCAGGTGGTTGTCGTAAAAAAAGAAGTATTGATTCTGAGGTTAATTGGAAATAAGAGTGGTAATAAGGAGCCGATATTTTCTCGGCTCCTTACCTACATATATGAATGAGTTTTTTTGTTGTAAAAACAAACATAGCTTACAACACCAAATAAGGAGAGTACAAATAATTGTATTCTTATTGAAATAAGAGAGAGTAATGAAGATATTTTATGGTAAGGTGGCTTCAATAGCCATCCCTTTGCTCATATCAGCCATCCCCTTTTACGGGCAGGTGGCATTGGTGAAGGAGGGCAAGCCGATGTCGCGCATTGTGGTTGCATCGGACAGCAAGAATGATCGTAGCGCCGCCGTGCTGCTTAACGACTTTGTGGGGCGTATCAGCGGATGCACGCTTCCGGTAATTCAGGATGCAAAGGCAAAGCCTCGTAAGAACGACATCGTAATTGGCGATCGTTCGGTAGTTAAGCAGGCCGATGAGGTTCAAAAGGCATCGCTTTTAAAGGAGGATGGGTTCCTACTTTCTTCGAAAGATGGCATCCTCAAAATTATAGGCGGAGGCGATAAGGGCTCCATTTATGGAGTGGTAACGCTCCTCGAAAAGTACTTTGGTGTCGACTACTGGGGCGAGAACGAGTACTCGTTGACCAAGACAAAGACGCTTACCCTACCCGTTATCTCCACCTTCGAGAATCCAACCTTCCGCTACCGTCAAACCGGATGCTATGCGGCTCGTAAGGATTCCATTTACAAGCTTTGGTATAGGATGGATGAGCCCGAGGAGGTGTTTGCTGCCGGCCTTTGGGTGCACACCTTCGATAAGCTGCTGCCCTCCGACGTATACGGCAAGACGCACCCCGAGTACTACTCGTACTTTAACGGCAAGCGCCATCCGGGGAAGGCCAGTCAGTGGTGCCTTACCAATCCGGATGTGTTTGAGATTGTTGCAAAAAAGGTTGATTCCATATTCAAGGCTAATCCTGATAAGCATATCATCTCGATTAGCCAGAACGATGGAAACTACACCAACTGTACCTGCGATAATTGCAAGGCTATCGACGATCGAGAAGGTGCATTATCTGGAAGTCTGATCTGGTTCCTAAACAAGCTGGCGGCTCGCTTCCCCGATAAGGAGTTTTCGACTCTGGCCTACCTGTACACCATGAATCCACCGGCACACATTAAGCCGCTACCCAACGTAAACATCATGCTCTGCGATATCGACTGCGAGAGGGAGGTGTCGCTAACCGAAAACCGCTCGGGGCAGCAGTTCGTAAAGGCGATGAAGGGATGGGCTGCCATCACCAACAACATCTTTGTTTGGGACTACGGCATCAACTTCGATGGATACCTTTCGCCGTTCCCCAACTTCCATATTCTGCAGGATAACATCCAACTGTTTAGGGATCATCACGCAACCATGCACCACTCGCAGATTGCGGGCAGCAAGGGTGGCGATTTTGCCGAGCTTAGGGCATACCTGGTTGCCAAGCTAATGTGGAATGCCGATGCCAACGTCGACTCGTTGATGCACCACTTCCTTAACGGCTACTATGGTGCTGCCGGACCGTACATCTACCAGTACGTAAAGGTGATGGAGGGTGCGCTTTTGGGAAGCGGCAAGCGTTTATGGATATACGACTCGCCGGTATCCCATAAAGCGGGGATGCTTAAGCCGGAGCTGATGCGCCGCTATAACGCTCTGTTCGATGGGGCCGAGAAGGCCGTTGCCAACGATGAGCAGCTGCTGAAAAGGGTAAGGCGCACACGCCTGCCCCTTCAGTTCTCGGAGCTGGAGATTGCCCGAACCGAGAGCGTGAAGGACCTGGATAAGATTACCGAGCAACTCTCCCTCTTCGAGAGTAGGGTAAAGGAGCTGGATGTCCCTACCCTTAACGAGCGAAACAACTCGCCTGTTGAGTACTGCCAGCTATACCGCCAGCGCTACATGCCTCGCTCCGAAAAGAGCTTAGCCGAGGGCGCTAAGGTTATCTATGCAACAGAGCCAACCGGGCGCTACAAGCAGATCTCCGACGTTGCGCTCACCGACGGCCTCTTCGGCGGATCGACATTTGTTGAGAGCTGGGTTGGCTGGGAAGGCAAGGATGCCTCCTTCACCGTCGATCTTGGAGCGGTTAAGGAATTCCACTCTGTCGAAGCCGACTTTCTCCATCAGCTGGGCCAATGGATTCTGTTGCCTACTCAGGTAACCTATTCCTACTCCAACGATGGGGTGAACTTTACGACTTGGGAGGTGCACAACCTACCCGAAGACAGGTCGGTAGAGGTAAAGTTTAAGGGCGTAAAGAGCACCTCTGCTACTCCAATCAAAGCAAGGTACATTAAGGTCGATGTTGTTGCCACCAAGGAGTGCCCATCGTGGCACTACGGCGTTGGCCATCCCTCTTGGTTCTTTGTAGATGAGATTTCTGTTTACTAATGTTATAGGGGTTAACCTAATAGAAAAACATTACTAATTTCGCCGAGCCGATTTCTCCTCATGAGGGATGAATATAACTTTGGCCTATTGGCAATACCTCTAATTAGCACCATTTTATATCAATGTTTAAGAAAAACATACAACCCCACTTCTGGGTTCCGACAGTTTACTTTGCAATGGGATTGCCCTTTGTGGCGCTCTCCACTGTTTCGGTTCTGATGTTCTCCGATATGGGGATCAGCAACACCCAAATCGCCTTTTGGACTTCATTAATTATGCTTCCCTGGACGCTGAAACCGCTGTGGAGTCCGTTTCTCGAAATCTTTAAGACCAAAAAGTTCTTTGTGGTAACTACGCAGCTGGTAACAGCCGTTGCCTTTGCGCTGGTGGCGCTCTCGTTGCCGTTGCCAAACTTCTTTACCTATGCAATTGCCCTTATGGGTGTGGTGGCCTTTAGCGGCGCAACTCACGATATTGCCACCGACGGCGTATACATGGCCGAGCTGAGCGATACCATGCAGGCACGCTACATTGGATGGCAGGGAGCCTTCTACAACCTTGCAAAGATTCTTGCTTCGGGCGGGTTGGTGTACTTCGCCGGCTACCTAAAAGATACTATGGGCATCGCCTCGGCTTGGATCGTGATTATGGCGATCTTTGCAGCCATCATGGCCTGTATGGGGCTTTACCATATTAAGGTTTTACCATCGGGAGGGGCAAAGGCTACAACCAAGCAAACGGCAAGCAGCGCTGCCAAAACGCTATGGGAGGTTCTGCGCTCATTCTTCGAGAAACGTAACGTGGTTTGGTATATCTCCTTCATAATCCTTTACCGCTTTGCCGAAGGTTTTGCCATGAAGATCGTTCCCCTCTTCCTTAAGGCACCCGTTGCCAGCGGAGGTCTAGGGCTCGACGTTAAGGATATTGGCCTGATCTACGGAACATACGGAGCTGCGGCGTTTATTCTAGGCTCGGTGTTGGCAGGGTACTACATCTCGGCCTTCGGTCTTAAGAAGGTGCTCTTTTCGCTTTGCTGCGCCTTCAATATCCCCTTTGTGGTTTACCTGTTGCTCGCCATCTATCAGCCTACCAGCCTTTGGACTATCGGAATGGCAGTTGTATTCGAATACCTTGGCTATGGATTTGGCTTTGTTGGTCTGATGCTCTTTATGATGCAGCAGGTGGCCAAGGGCAAGCACCAGATGGCCCACTACGCCTTTGCAACGGGTATCATGAATCTCGGGGTAATGATTCCCGGGATGATGAGCGGTTTGCTTAGCGATTGGTTGGGCTACCAGAACTTTTTTATTTGGGTGCTGATTGCTACTATTCCGGCATTTGCCATAACTTGGCTGGTGCCTTTTACCAATAACGACGGAGCAAAAGGGACCATGAGCAATGAAGAGAGGAAAACTCTTGTAGGTGAATATGCAAGTGATGTCAGCTCAACGTAAGTGTCTAATGTCATAGGCAAATGATGAACAAAGATTATTATGTTCGGCTGAGGCTGTGCCTATTAAGCAAGGAAATGTAGTAAACTTTTTTTGAAGAGAAAGAATTATTAGAAAGCACTAGCGTATGATTGAAACTACTTATCCCCTCCTAAGGAGGGGGCAGGGGGTGGGTGAGAAGTGAAAACCCACCCCTACCCCTCCCAAGGAGGGGATAAACTGCCATTATTATACGGTTATTGTTTAAAAAAACTCTGTTCGTATGAGGTACAACTTCAGACTAACAGAGGTTGTAGAAGTTATTAATAGATTGAACAGAGATTTTAAAGACTAAATTCAAACACTACTATGATTCAGAAGCTAACCATGCCTTGGGAAGATCGTCCCGAAGGCTCTAAAGAGGTAGTTTGGCGTTACTCGCAGAACCCTATCATTCCTCGCAATCTACTACCTACTTCAAATAGCATTTTCAACAGTGCGGTTGTATGCTTTGGCGATAGGTATGCTGGAGTTTTCCGTTGTGACGACACCAACCGTCGCATGCGCCTACACGTTGGCTTTAGCGACGATGCCGTAAGCTGGAAGATTAACGAGGAGCCGCTTAAGTTTACCTGCGACGATGCCGAGATAGGTGAGTGGGTTTACGGTTACGACCCACGTGTTTGCTGGATCGAAGATCGCTACTATGTTACCTGGTGCAATGGCTACCATGGACCAACCATTGGCGTAGCTTACACCTTCGACTTTGTAACCTTTCATCAGCTCGAGAATGCATTCCTTCCCTTTAACCGCAACGGCGTACTCTTCCCAAAGAAGATCAACGGCAACTTTGCCATGCTAAGCCGTCCTAGCGATAATGGGCATACTCCATTCGGAGATATTTTCTATAGCGAATCTCCCGATTTAGAGTACTGGGGAAGACATCGCCATGTAATGTCTCCTGCACCATTCGAGCAGAGCGCTTGGCAATGCACCAAGATTGGAGCAGGTCCTATTCCTATCGAAACTCCCGAAGGATGGTTGCTAATATATCACGGTGTACTAGCATCCTGCAACGGATTTGTATATAGCTTCGGATCGGCACTACTTGATCTCGATCAACCTTGGAAGGTAAAGTACCGTTCTGGTCCATACCTGCTTTCTCCTCAAAAAGATTACGAGTGCATGGGCGACGTTCCAAACGTAACATTCCCTTGCGCCGCCCTTCATGATGATGAAACAGGACGTATCGCAATCTACTACGGCTGCGCCGATACCGTTACCGGTTTGGCCTTTGGGTATATCCCCGAGATTGTTGAGTTCACCAAAAAAACGAGCATAGTATGAGATTAAAATGGATAACCAGCGTTGCATTTGTGCTGATTTCGATGGCCTCATTTGCTCAGGAAACCTTTAATCCTGTTGATTTTGTCAATCCCTTTATAGGAACAACCAACTACGGCACCACCAATCCTGGTGCCGTCACCCCAAACGGGTTGATGTCGGTAGTTCCCTTCAACGTTATGGGATCGGCACAAAATAAGTTCGACAAGGATGCACAATGGTTCTCCACTCCTTACGAGCATACCAACTCTGTGCTTTCAGGCTTCTCGCATGTAAACCTCAGCGGCGTTGGATGTCCCGATTTGGGCTCGTTGCTGCTGATGCCAACCACCGGAGCGCTTAATGTTGACTATAAGAGCTACGGAAGCGCCTACTCCAACGAAACGGCAACTCCCGGATACTACTCCAATCTTCTTACCAAGTACGGAATTAAGTGCGAGGTTTCGGCAACACCACGTACCGGCATATCGCGCTTTACCTTTCCTAAGGGCGAAAGCCACATCCTGCTAAACCTTGGCGAAGGGTTAACCAACGAGAGCGGTGCAATGCTCCGTAAGGTTAGCGATACCGAGGTTGAGGGGATGAAGCTCCTTGGAACCTTCTGCTACAACTCTAAGGCTGTATTCCCCATTTACTTTGTTATGCGCATCAGCAAGGCGCCAAAGCAGATGGGCTACTGGAAGAAGCAGCGCACCATGGGCGTTGAGGCGAATTGGGACAACACCAGCGGCAAGAATAAGCTCTACACCACCTACGGCAAGGAATTGGCAGGTGATGATATCGGCGCCTTCTTCTCGTTCGACACCAACGAGGACGAAGAGGTGGTGGTACGCATGGGCGTTTCGTTTGTGAGCATCGCCAACGCTCGCCTTAACCTCGATAAGGAGCAGGCAACCTCCAGCTTCGACGAGATACGCGCCAGCGCACGCAAAAGCTGGAACGACGATCTTTCGCGCATTAAGGTAGAAGGAGGGACTAAGGAGCAAAAGACGGTTTTCTACACCGCGCTTTACCACATGCTCATCCATCCTAACATCCTTAACGATGTTAACGGGCAATACCCCGCCATGGAGAGCGACAGAATCCTCACCACCAACGGAAACCGCTACACCGTATTCTCGTTGTGGGATACCTACCGCAACGTCCACCAGCTTCTAACGTTGGCTTATCCCGAGAAGCAGCTGGGAATGGTTCAAACCATGCTGGGCATGTACCGCGAGAATGGCTGGTTGCCTAAGTGGGAGCTATTCGGAAGAGAAACCTACACCATGGAGGGCGATCCAAGCATTCCGGTTATTGTTGATACTTGGATGAAGGGCATTCGCGGCTTCGACATCAACCTTGCCTACGAGGCTATGCGCAAGTCGGCTACCCTTCCGGGCAACGAGAACCTGATGCGTCCCGATAACGATGACTACCTGAAGCTGGGCTACGTTCCCCTTCGCGAGCAGTACGACAACTCTGTATCGCACGCGCTGGAGTACTACATTGCCGATTACGCCCTATCGCGTTTAGCCGATTCGTTGGGTAAGAAGGATGATGCTAAGCTATTCTTCAACCGTTCGATGGGCTACAAAAACTACTTCTGCAAGGATTTCGGGATGCTTCGTCCTAAGCTGCCCGATGGAAGTTTCTACAAGCCTTTCAATCCACGCGAGGGTGAGAACTTCCAGCCTTGCCCCGGTTTCCACGAGGGTAGTGCTTGGAACTACACGTTTTACGTGCCTCACGACGTGTTTGGACTCGCTAAGCTGATGGGTGGTAAGAAGAATTTCATCACCAAACTGCAAAAAACGTTCGACGAAGGCTTGTACGATCCTGCTAACGAGCCGGATATTGCCTACCCATACCTCTTCAGCTACTTTAAGGGCGAGGAGTGGCGCACCCAACAGCAGGTGCAGCACTTGCTCAACAAGTACTTTACCGATAAGCCCAACGGCATCCCCGGCAACGACGACACCGGAACCATGTCGGCATGGGCAGTATTTAGCATGATGGGCTTCTACCCCGATTGCCCCGGAGAACCATACTACACGCTCACCACTCCGGCATTCGATAAAGTAACCATTACGCTTGATCCGAAGTACAGCGGCAAGAAGGAGCTGGTTATCGAAACCGCGCGTCCAACAGCCAACTCCTCGTACATTAAAAGTATGACACTTGGCGGTAAGCCGATTAACAAGTACCGCATCGCGCACCGTGATTTGGTTAACGGTGGAATCCTAAAGCTGATACTTGAGGAGAGAACTAAGTAATCTGAATAATCTATAACGACAACGGCTGCTCATTGGGCAGCCGTTGTCGTTTAAACGCTATAGAGTAATAAACAAAGAATTTATGAGCTGGTGTGATACTACTTTACCTTTACAAACTCAACCCTACGGTTCTGAGCCTTCCCTTCGGGCGTATCGTTGCTGGTTACTGGCTTACTCTCGCCCCATCCTTTAGAAGTTAGGCGATTGGCGGAAATGCCCTGGTTTATCAGCTCGTTGCGTACTGCTGCTGCACGTTTCTCGGATAGGGTTTTGTTGGCGGCATCGGCACCATCGCTGTCGGTATGCCCCTCTACGCAGAAGTTAAGCTCGGGGTGATCGTTCATCATCTTAACCACGTAGTTTATGGTACCCATGCTTTCGGGTTTGATGGTGGCTTGGTTCACATCGAACTTAATTCCGGTAGTCACAAACTTTCCATCGGTTAGAATCTTGCTGTAAAGTGGCACAGCCCCTTTGGCAATTCTAACGTTTTTGATGTATCCGTTTATGTTACCACTTGGATTGTGGAATCCAACGGTAAAACCAACCGGATTAAAATCGACATTTGGGATGTTTATCACGCGAGCATCGTCGATGTAGGCCTTTAGTGCACGCTTGTTGAACGATATGGCAATATGCCGCCATCCGGGAATCGATTTTGTGTCGGCGTTGGAGAATCCGGGATAAAAACCCTTGGCTATATTTTTACCATCGGCCGCATTTTGGTCGAAACGGAGGAAATGCCGACTGCTAAGGTTGTTGCTCTTATCCAGGTTCTTCTGGTTTTTAGCATCCAGCAAAAATATGCGGTAGGAGTTATTGTATTTTTCGTAGTAGGCGTCAAATTCGATGGTAAACTCGTCGGGTAGGTAGTCTTCGTTGCTGTTTTTCATTAGGGGAACGATACCATCGTAGGCGTTGATATTGCATTTCCTAAACATTATCACATTATCTCCATTGAGATTGGCATTTTCCACAATACCAAAAACTAAATCCCACTTGCTGGGGAATTCCCCGTTTTGCTCATCCTGTAGATTATCCTCAAATATAATTTGGGAGCCTGGAACAAAGTCGTACTTTGCCCATGTAAGCACAGCTTGAGGCTGTTCTCCTGTAGCGCTTGCACCTTGTTTGGGTTTCCCCTGTTGTGCCGGTTGCTTCTGATTGTTTGTGCCGTCACCTTTCACGGTACTATCTACGCCTTCTTCGGCCTTATCGAAGGCTTTGTCTATGCCCTTGTTAACTTTCTGGTCGGTACGTTTCTCCGCTTCTTTCTCTACCTTTTTTCCTACCTTCTTTATCGTTTTCTCAAGAAGCTGCGCATTCGTACTTGCCGAAAGGGCGATCACCATCGTACAGATAAGGAGTAATGTAGTTGATTTCATAGCGCGCTGTTTTTACAAAGTAAAGGCACGGTGATAGTACCGGCACAAAAAAGCGGAACCATACTACTTACAACAATGGCAATGTAGATTTGTTTTTTCGGGTTAGGTTAAGTGAGGTGCGAATATGGATTTCTGTTGCAATAGGTAAGCCTTTGCTTTCACAAAACGTCAAATCGGAATAGGAGCTGATAAACAATTAATCGAATACAGCCTTCTTACGAAGCTCTTCGATAACCGATGTACTTATCCAGTAAATGTCGGTATTGCCGTTTTGTGGAGAGTTATGGAAACGATTAATGCTTTCTCTGCTTAGCACATCTATGCTGTAGTTACCCATTCGTGCCGACATAAAGAAGAGATACTTTCCATCTGGCGATAGCGATGCCGACCATTCCTTCGGATTATCGCTGTTTACTTTAGGTCCCATATTAATTGGCTTGCTCCATTTGTCCGACGAATCTCTAAATACAATGTAGTAGTCGGTACCACCAAAGCTGTCGGGCATGCCAAAGGCTGGAACAATAGTAAAGCTCTCGTCGGGAGCAATAAGCGCATTAAAGCGAGCCTTACTAATGTTCACGTTTGGCCCTAGCTTCTCGGGTTGCTGGTAAACGCCATTGATGCATCTCGAACGGTAAATAAATTCATCCTTTGCTACAGTGTCGAGATGGGTATAGTAGATAGTCCCGTTTGTTGTAACCGAAGGAAAGAATTCTTTGCTTTCGGTATTTATTGGTGCACCAATATTATACGGTTTAGTCCACATTCCATTCTTTTTCTCTGATACCCATATGTCAAAGTTATCCTCTTTATTAGAGCCTGTTGGCATGTTGGATACGAAGTATAGCTTACTACCGTCGGGAGAAAGATGAGGTTCGAGGTACTTATAAGATGTATTTCTGCAGAACTCTAAAACTTCCGGATTAGTCCATTCCCCATCAACCTGTTTTGTGTGGAATATGGCATTGTACTTAAAGCCTCCCACCTCGCGGCAGAAGAAAATCTCCTTCCCATCGGGGGTAATTGCCAGATCGCGCTCGTTTGTACCTGTCGATACAATTCCGGGAGCAAATAGTAATGCGCTATCCTTGGGAGGTGTTTGGTCAAGATATTAGCTGTTTCTTATATTTGTTCCTCTTGGAACTATTGAGCACGAGATAACGTTAAGCAACAGAAAAGGCAACAGAAGCAATGAGCAAACAGATAACAACTTTATCTTACGTTGCATTGAACCACAAACAAAGATTATACAATGGAAGTAATGTTTCATGCTTAAAATCAAGTTTTTATTATACAATAATATCACCAACCAACCTAAAAAACTCCTAATTACGCCTACGAAGCAGAAACTTCCGCAAAAGCAAGCACATCCTTAAAGGGCTAAATTTAACTGGCATTGCTTACCTTCAGATCAAAGCCTATCAGAAATTAATCATAGCCCAAACTTGAACTCTGTTAGACGCCTTCATTATTATCTACTTGTGCCTTTAAGGTTAACCTAAGAACTAGTAATCCGATGATTCCTGCAAGAATCGACGCAATAATGATTGCAATTTTGGAGCTGTTTACGATGGTCTCGTCATCAAATGCCAGAATCGCAATGAAAATTGACATGGTAAAGCCGATTCCTCCTAAAAAACCTGCACCAACAATATTCTTCCACTTCAAATCCGAAGGTAATGCGCAAAAACCAAGAACAACCCCTATATACGAGAAAAGCCAAATGCCTAAAGGCTTCCCGACAACCAATCCTAAAACAATTCCTAGGTTGTTTGCGTCCACTAAGGATGATTGCCAGCCTTCGCCAATGGGAATACACATATTGGCCGCTGCAAACAACGGAAGAATCAAAAAGGCTACAGGCTTGTGCAAGTAATGCTGGAGAATATTCGAAGGCGACTTCTCGCCACAGTATCCAAATGGAATAGCAAACGCCAGCATAGCTCCTGTTATTGTGGCATGAACTCCAGAGTGCAGCATAAAATACCACATTGCCACTCCACCTACCAGATACGGAATTAGGTTACGCACATTAAGCCTGTTTAGAACGACAAGGATGCCAAACGTACCGAGTGCAATAAGTAGGTTCGAAAAAACAACAGTACCCGAATAAAATATTGTAATTTCGATAATTGCTCCCAAATCGTCGATTACCGCCAAGGCTGTCAAAAATATCTTCAATGAAACAGGAACACGATTACCTAACAACGATAGGATGCCCAAAACTAAAGCAATATCCGTTGCCATTGGAATTCCTGCTCCTGCTTGCGTTTCGGTTCCAAAGTTAAGCAGTAGGTACAATGCAGCAGGAACAAGCATCCCTCCTATTGCGCCAACAATAGGCAAAGAGGCCTTTTTTATATCGGAAAGCTCTCCACAGTAAAACTCTCGCTCCAGCTCTAGGCCAATCAGCAAAAAGAAGATGGCCATTAGCCCATCGTTAATCCATTGAATAATGCTATGCCCGCCTAAGTCTGCCTGCCAAAGGCTGATGTAATCCTCACTCCAAGCAGAATTTGCAAGAACAAGGGATATGGTCGTTGCAAAAACGAGAATTAACCCACCCTTTTTTTCGCTTTTAAAGAATTCGTTGTATAGCTTTGTGAGCTTCATAGCATTCCTCTTTGTTAAGGTCAGCAGCGCCTAGGATTGCGGATACTACCGGGCTAGGGTAAAACCCGCAAATAATGCATGATAGCCTAAATATATAAAATAATGAATGCTTTTACAAAAGCTTCGTAGGAACAGCTGTGAAAGGCACGAATACCCATAAGCTGCAGTCTTAACCATACCAAAATCGTTGCTTGAAGGTAGCATAGGTACTTAATCGACAATTGGGATGCTATCCATGCAATTCCAAATATCTAGCTGCTATCAGCCATTCCTGTTTCACTATTCTCGTATTTTGAGATGAGATTCCTACTTGCTTGCAGCAATTCGTCCAAATTCAAGAACTATTTCGACCAACCTTAGCTCAAATCCTACTAAGCAAAGCTGAGTTTCGCAAATGCATTACCTACTTTTTGCCAATCTAATGCCCTTTTCAGCAATTACTAGAGCTGTTTTCAATAGTACTTTTCCAAGTTTTCATTAATATTAATAGCATTTTTACCAATCCTAAGCGCATTTCTCACAAATCTTAGTATTGCTTTCGCCAATATTTTTCTCGTTTTTATCAATTCCATTATGCTTTTTGCGAGCTAAAAGCTCATTTCGCATGAATCCTAGAGCTGTTTTTGACAAATAGTAAAAGATATTGCTGCTTACTTAATAGCATACTCCCTTTTTCGTGATAAAAATTAGGCGAGTACAGAGCCCTTTCTGAGCCGCTTTTTACACATTCAACCGCGTGTAGTTACCGTATTTTTAAATAAAAATAAAAAAACTAAGTAAATTAACTTGAAATCGATTTTTCGCCAGTCGTAAATTGAAACGTATAATTAAAACCTACTAGAATATGAGGTATTTACAAGAACCACTAAGAAAGAGCATTGAGTCGAAATGCAACATCGTTATCAACTCGACAGAAGCCAAGGACCATGCCGAAACAAAATCGCTTGCCGAAAACATTCTTTCGGAAATAAACGGCCGAGCAGCTACTAACATGAGGATTACACTGGTAAAGAAGGAGGTTGAGGATAAGCGGCGAATGGGTAAAGCACATTTAGGAAAGCTCTCGGTGCTTGCCGTTGAAGGAAGCTACATGCTAGAGTCGATTAAATCGGATGCCGAAGCGGATTCGAAAAATCTGAAGGTGAAAACGAAGCTGGAAAAGATGAGCGATGATAAGCTTTTGGAGGAGTGCGAAATTATTAACGCCGATTTGCAAAAGCAGAAGCCAAAGCTGCTGGAGTATGGCTATACGGAGGAGCAAATAGGTAGGCTATCGGGAGCCCTTGCTCAGATGTCGAGCATTAAGAAGGAGCTTTCGGCTACCAAGCTTTCCTACTCGGAGATACGAGGACAAAGAGAGAATATCGATAAGGGCATACTGGAACGGCTGGAGAAACTAAACCAAAAGGTTGAGATAAATAAGGTGCTTATGCCAAACCTTTTCCGCGATTACTTTGCCGTTAAGCTGGTTACCACCAAGAAGCAGCAATCGGGCATTAGCGGGACGGTACTCTTTAACGGACAACCGCTAGCCAATGCTTCGATTAAGCTCTACTCCAACAAGGTTGCTACACCTAGAAAGAATGCTTCGGCAAAATCGATAAAGGCTAATGCGGTACCCAAAGAAAAGGTCGTTTACGATAAGCTGAGCAACAGCAATGGTGAGATTAACATCCGCGACCTTAAGCCGGATACCTACCGGCTAACCATATCGAAGATCGGCTACAAGAGCCAGGAACTTACCGTTTACGTAAATCCTAAGGAGTTTTCGGTGGTAAACGTTGAGATGGAGAAGCTGTAGAGCGGCGTTAGCTGAATATACAGATGAAAAATTGCGTGTTTTGAATAAAATAGACTGTGTAGAGCTTGGGGCATAGGTGGAATCGGCAACGATGAAGCTTATGCCCCTTTTCATTTCAAACTATCCCCAGCAGCATTTCGCCACTTAATCATGAATGATTTTACCTCTTCAGCAGCCTATCAATCTCGTCGAGCAGCTTTTGGCCGGTGCTTGGGCGGGGAAGATCGCTACCAATAATATCTCCGCTTCCATTTACCAAAACGTAACGGGGTATTTGTACCAATCCTTCACTAAAAAGACGGCTTTCCAAGTCCTTTCCCAGCCTATCGTCGCTATCGGTACGGTAATGTTTCCCCTTTAGCTGGTACTTCTCCACGTTATCGCTCCAAGCCTTCTGGTTGGTACGAACATCCAACGAGATATAGAGCAGCTTAATGCCCCTCTTCTCCAATTCGCCATCCAACCATGCACTATGGCTAAACTCCGCCTTACAGGGGCCGCACCAGCTGGCCCATAAATCGATGAATACGGGTTTTCCTCCAAAGTTTTCGCCAATGAAATTGCGTAAGGAGGGGTATTCCTTTATCTTTATGTAGGTATACGGCGCATCTTGGGGAGCAACAGCTTCCGATGGCTTAAAGTTGGCCTGCTTAAAGTAGCCCTCTATAACAGGAATAAACTCGCTATTAGGGAACTTCTGCCTGTAGTAGCGAAATTTTCCTGCTATTCTATCAAGTGAAGTAGTCCCTGCCTTAAAAGATGCTATTATATTATCCCCAAAAAAGAATTCTTGCAACTCCTTACTGAAAAAACGAACGCTACGCTCTGGTGCAAATGGAGCCCACGTCGAATCGTTTTTTAGTTTCACATCTTTTTCTACGTAATCACTAAGATAAGCTCCTAAGTAAACACGCCAGCCCGTAGATAAATTGTAGCAGGAAGTATCGGTAGGTTTTAAATCGGCATACAGCTTACTTCTAAGCTTTAAAAGATTAGGGTAGCTGGCGTTAGGGTCTTCGTTTATTGTATTAATTCTTGCGACATATCCCCAGTAAAGACCTGCTTTTAGCTCTTTGATAAGCTTTTCGTATAAATAATCGCTTAAAAGGCCTCTACTATGTAGCGAATCCATCTTAACAAGCATCTCTTTCTCTTGTAATGGCAATAGGGAGTCGCACTGCATAGCAAAATTTCCACCGCTTTTGCTATGCATCAGGCCAATATAACGCTTGCTCAAAGCGCTTGCCTCCCAAAAAAAGGCAAAGCGGTTATAGTATTCCGCTTTTCGAAACTTTATTCCTTTAGAAAGGCTATCAACCGCCATATAAACGGTGTCGCTGGGCATTAAAAAAAGAAGTGCTGAACCATTTGGAAATCCAATCTTATAAAATCCATGCCTATTTAGGGTAGAGGCAAACCTAAAATAGCCTGTGCTATCTACCTTTATCCGTACAGGAGCCGATGAGACATTAACCCCAACACCTAGGGGTTGGAAAACCTCAACAAAGCGGGCTTTGGAGTAGATGCGGCCTTCTAGTACTTGAGATTTCCCCAGTAACGGAAGGGTTAAAATCAGCAATAAAAGTTTAAACTTTCTCATATATTATAAGCAAGATTCAAGTTTCAATCGCAATTTTTAAGCTGTCAGAGAATAAAATATCGTTCGTTATATCTTTGCTCACTGAAGTCTGCAACAACGCACAAGGCCAGGCCAAGTTTAGCGTCGTGCGCTTATTTTTACTCTACGGCTAGTGAGGCAAATCGTAGATATAGAATGGCGATACCTTTGAAGTTTTAGCCGTTTTAGATACCAGAATTATTTTCCCGTTCTTTTCATCAATGCAAAATTGCTTTCCGAACCGATCAAGCCGAATTCGTTGAATAAGCACCCCATTCCAATCGTACCTTTCTATATAGACATAGGTCTTCTTTTTCGCATTATCAGCATTTACCTGCTTATAATCGCGACCGATATAAAGCATATATATATACTTCTCGCCCGCATGGCAGCAGCTGTAGTGGTTTGTATTTAGCGCAATCCCATCTGGCACTTTTAAAGTATTGGAATTAAACTCTCTCCCTTCTTTCTTAATTATATTTACAGTATTCTCTTGCAGGTTAATAATGGCAAATGCATTAAAGAATTGGTAGGCATATATGGCCCTTCTCTTATCCGGACTTAAAGTAAAATTACCGACAAAAGGCTCCCATCCCTTATTGGTAGAAATAGCATTAAGTGGGATGAGCTCCTCTGTTTGAGCATTCTTCCCGCTATTTACGGTCTTAAAAATACTAAACCCATTGATAGACTTCCCTGCAAACAGCCATGTAGAATCATTTAGCTGGGCAAAATCATGAACTAGAACAACCCTATTCCCTCCATTTTCGTAGCCCCATGAGTAAATTCGCTGATTAGTCTTTACCGCTTCTCCATCCTTTGCCAATCTATACACAATCCCTTGATCTGAGACATAGCAAAGCAGCGAATCTTGAGATGATTGGCTAAAGTATGGTAAAAAAAATAGCGAAGAGTACTCTCCCCAGCTACCTAAGTCAGCAACAACATTCAATTGATGGATGCTGAATACTCGCAAAGGCTCCTTTGTATTCTTATAAAGAAGAAGCCCATCTTTTAGAAAGACGCTTACATCTTCGGTTGTACCTGAAAAAGCAGTTCTAAAAGAGAGATGCTTACCCTTAACGCTTACCTCTTTAGCCGTGCATTGGCCCCTATCCTGCGCCCAGCAGCTCCAAATAATCCCGTTAAGGAGCAAGAACAAAAAGAAAAATAAATACCTATTCATATCTTCGTGTATTATGCAATTACTTTTCCAATGGTGAATATGGAATTGAGATATCAGCAACTCGCTCACCGTAAGACCCATTACTTCTCACCATAAACTTCATCCCTAACGATTCGCAGAACTTGAACGGGTTCTCATGCATTTTGACGATAGTAGCATCCATCTTTTGCTTATTCACGTCGTCATAGTTCCATTTATACTCTTTAATCGTTTCGCTTTTTTGAGCCTTTTCTATTCTTGTACATATCCAAGAATACTGGTTGTCATTATCGCCAATTTTTAGGATTAATCCGGGTAGACCCCAAAATTTGTATGGTCCATAGCTCAACGGTATTTCCATGGTAAACCATGCAGTATAGCTTCTACCCCTAAACTGGCATGTGGCCTTTTGACAGGAGAAGCTTAAGATTGAATCGGCATCAGGTGATATTTGCCAGTTGATCACTTCGATTGGCTCACTATAGCGCAGTATCGGACCCGAATAAAATGTCCTGTAGACCAGTTTAGTACTGCCTTGGTTTCGATCTACATAAGTCTCAACAGGAAAAACCATCTGCTGAATAATTACCCCTACATCCATCCCCTTATCGCGCATTACCGTAGACGTTGAATCCTTTTGGTACAGCAAATAGCTAGAGCATTTGGCTATTCTACTCCCGATCTCTAGCCAATGGACATCGTTAATAGGACTCCCTTTTTCAGCTGTCGAATTCTGAATCCTAACATCGTAGTAGACCCGATATAGGCAGCTGTCGAGTATTTTAAACTTATCGATGAATTGTGGTGCTGGTACAAATTGAGCCTTCAGCTTTATGCAAACCAGCATTAGGAAGCAACATAAAAGCAGCTTAAAAACGAACGATAGTGATTTCATATTTCTAATTTTTGAATCTACCATAGCTTAAATCGAACGTTAAATAGAACAGAGGTTGGTCGTATGTAGTAAACATACCGTGTAGAGCTGAGCGCCGATAGCGAAACAGTCTCGTAAGTATCAACATTGAAGATGTTGTTCCATTCTATAGAGTATCGGGTTGTCTTTCGGGTATACTGCAACTTCACATTAACAAGATTAAAATCCTTTCTACCATCGGTTCTACTGTTATAGTAGCTGTAAAACGATGAAGAAATGGAAAAATCTTTCTTAATATTAACCGTAGCATCCATCTTGCTTGTTGCTGTAATTATTGCAGGAATAGCATCACCACACTGCTGCCGCCCCTTCTCCTTTGCCCATAGCTCCTCAAGACTAATAGACATAAAGCTAAATGGGTTTATAAATAGTTTTAACTGTGCCGACAGCTCTTTACCCAAGTATCGCACAACGGTATCCTGACGCAAAACTGGCGTATTTTTCGAATACCAGGCCAGAGACATTCCTAGGTTTAACTTTTTCCAATCGAACCCTTTACTCACCTCCATTCGCACCAGCGAATGATGTCCGTTGGCATCAACTTGTAGTGCAGTAATTTTAGATAACAGCCCATCAAAGGTTTGACCATACAATGCATCTGAGCTAAACCTGCTGTAGGTTAGCTGAACATTCGCAAAGAGCAGCCTATAGCTGTTTTTATAGCTCATAGTGCCCGAAATGTTATTCGATTTTCTGTCGTTAAATAGGGGGTCATACCGGCTCAGCGTTCGATAGTTGGTGAGGATACTTCCGGTATAGAGCTGCTCAAAGCCAACCTGCTCAATGGTGCGATAGAGCTTTATCCCGAAATCCCACTTACCCCTATACCCGTTTAAGCTCAACGAAGGTTCCCCGTAAACCTTCGAATCTTTGAGAATAGTGCCCGAAATATCATTGCTGACCATTCGATTGTAGTAGAAAAAAGGGAAATAACCACTAACATCGAAGTAAGTCGATGCGTATCTAGCAGAAATCGAAGGACCAACTTTTAGGGTAAAATCGCTCATGTCATTCCTAAACCTATCGTTATTAGGAAGATTAAACGACATGGCTGTTGGCCTCAAGGTACTGGTTAGTACATCCCTGTTCACTTCAACGAAGACATCGGGAGAAAATCTTATCCCCCCAAACCGAAAGCCTGAAAGCAAAGCAGCCTTATTCTGTGTGTAGAACGATGTCACACCAACATGCTGATGCAGCTCACCGACATCACCTGCGAAGTAGCTTGCAAAAAGGTTGGGAGCTACGTAAAGATTTTGAGGTGTTGTTTTAAAATCCACTTCCGAGTTTACTGTCCACCCTGTATACTCGCCAGTTTTAGCAATCCAACATAAGCCGTTGACAGCATGAATACTTGTATTATCCGCTTTTTGAAAGATCGATTCTCCAGCACTCATGGCACCATCACCATTAACCCATGACATGTCACACGAAGCAACCTCACTCAAATAGGTTCCTGTACGATTTACCTTATAGCTGTATTCGCCTGTTATGGAATTCCGAAGAGTAGTAGTTCTTTCGGCTTCGTTAATGTAGTGGTATGTTCCATCAGGAAGTAGAAATGACGAATATGTTCCAGAATGGGATTTAACCTTATCGCCTAAATAAAATAGGTTCAGGCAACTCTCATTGCCTTTCGAGTTCTTGAAAATGGTGTTTACCGTACCGAGATTCGATAGATTATCGTAGTACTTATCCTTCGAGATATTTGGTGGAAGTGGCTGCTGAAGCGATGTCAGTAAGCCATTCGACTTTTCGGTTACGTTCAGCTTTCGTATCTCTCGTTCCAAATCAACACCACAGTTATTACCCTTGTACATGGCTAAATATTGTTTTTGCCGGGTAAAGTACGATGCAATCAGCTCCGATTCTCCAAGAGCTGATGTGTCGCAACCTACTCCTAAAAGTGCGATTAAAGAGAATATCCCTCTCGAAGAATCCTTTAACCTCAGGTTGATTGCTGCCTGATTAGAACTCGACAGCTCTTTCAGCGCCTTAATTGGTTGATGGTGTTCGAGCACCTGAACGGTAGAAATATCCGATGGCGAAAGATTATTTGTTGCCAAGCCATACCGTCCTTTTAGCAAATCTAACCCTTCGATATAAAATTTATTAATGGGAATACCATTATACTCGATCATGCCCGAAGAGCGAACATTTATTCCTGGCATTTTTTTTAGCACATCCCCAATGGTAGCATCATTCTTATCCTGAAATGAGCTCACCAGATAGTTAATTGTATCCTTTGTAGCCCATACGCGCTTATTGGTAACAGTCACCTCTTTAATCTCTATTCGAGATTCCTTTGCAAGAATACGTGTTGGCCGATCAGTATTGGCAACCTTTCGTTGAGTAGGCTTAACATTCAATCCCTTAACTAAAACATACAGCGAATCGGTTTTACACCTATGGCTCAATGAAAAATCACCCTTATCGTTAGTAAGCGCAAAGGCTATAATGGTAGGCTTGCTAAAGCTCTCAACAATTAGAACATTTACAAAAGGAATACCCCCACTCTGCTCGTTAACAACCTTACCTTTAAAAACCTGTTGAGCATTTGTTAGCAAAGGGATAAATAGTGATAGAACAACAAGCACTTTTATCCAAAAAAAATGTAATACTTGTATCAGTTCTACTATTTCTATCCTTAATATTTTGGCGGCCCTGCTAATTCCATATAGCGATACCCCCTCGCGCGAAAGGTGAGCGTTCTCCCTAAGGCTCTGTATCGAAAAATTCTTTCCATGATGCTTCGCCACCATTTGTAGGCAGGTGGGGCCACAATCCATGACATCGTGCTGATGGTAATGCGTAAATTTTTTACTCATAGCATTTCCCGATATTATATGTAAACGATATACAATAATTATAGGCCTATATTTGAAACTAAGTCAAATATAAGGCTTTGCATCATGTACTATAATCGGTAAACCTATACCCAGGAACAAGGGTCTAAAAGAAGTTGTGCATTATCATGTATGTTCTTCAAGGTTTACGATTATAAAATATTTGCCAATATAGCATTTGTTTTGCCTTGTTGTGTTTTTTTAACTTTTTATTTATATATACATTCGAATCTTCATCTGGTTAATCATTACATCATGGTATAACAGTAAACATAGTTTGCATTTAATCCTCAAGTTTAAAAATAGAATGTAAAAAGTGATATAAAGCAAAGAAGGCTGCCCCTTAGGGGGCAGCCTTCTTTGCTTTATATCGTACGAAATACTAAGCGTTGATAAGCGCACCGTACTGCTCGGCAGTAAGAAGGTCTTCCAGTTCGGCAGGGTTTGCAACCTTAACCTTAATCATCCAACCAGCTCCGTATGGATCTTTGTTGATGCTATCGGGTTGATCAGCCAAAGCGCCGTTTACCTCAACAACCTCACCGGTAATAGGCATAAAGGCGTCAGAAACAGTTTTAACAGCCTCGATGGTACCGAAAACCTCTTCCCTATCGAGCATTTCGCCTTCGGTTTCGATCTCAACGAAAACGATATCGCCAAGCTGGCCTTGAGCAAAATCGGTAATGCCAATGGTGGCAACATCACCTTCAACAAGTATCCACTCGTGATCCTTGGTGTACTTAAGATTTGATGGAATATTCATGGTTCTAGTCTTTTATTGTTAGCATTTAGATTAGATTCGCTTCTAAAAGCACTTCAAAGTTAAACAATTTTCTTACTTAGCAACTACTGCCCGATATTATATCGTACGCTAAACCCAAAAGAGGTGTTTGCCGTAGGATAGGTATTCGATATCAGCGGCTTGTTTACCACCCTATCGTAGAAGGCTCGCACGTTTATACGTTCCTTAAACATGTAGTCGGCGCTAATTTTTAGGGCAACGGTATTTCTCCCATCCGAAGCTTGCGTAAATCCTTCCACAATTTTACGGATAAGCGACTGGTTCTGGTTGAACGATAGGCCGCAGTCGAGCTTTAAGTAGGAAGGTACTACCTTTTGCGACTGATCGTCAATCCATTTAATCGGATCGTCGAGGCGATAGCCAACGCTAAAAGTCCACTCGTTGTTGCGAATTTCGGTAATTTGGTTGTTGGTAAGGCTCAGCGCCACCACCCTACTCCTATTTATGCGTGCCTGCGTTTGAAGATTGTTAACCCAACCCACATTTACGCCAATAAGAGGCTGGAAGTATTCGGATATGCTTACGTTAACGATTTCGTGGCGCGAAATAAAGTCGTTCTGAGCATTCCGTACGTAGCTAAACCCATCGCTCTGCGCATCGTACTGAGGGTTCGAGTTGTACCCTCCGATGGTGTAAACAGCCCTATACGAGTGCTCGATATCGGCGCTGTTGATGTAGGGTTTCAGCACGGCCATTTTGCCGATTCCCTGGTAGCGAACCGTCCAGTTAGGGAATGGAATGCGTATAAACGTTTTGCTTCCGGCCTTTGAAGGCGTAAGCGAAGTGTATGCCGACAAGAATGCAGGCAGCATTACATCCTGAGATAGCGAACCGTATCCATCGCTAAAGCCCTTATTTGGCGTGCCATCGTAGCCATTGGTCGAAGCCTGGGCTCGATCGGCTCCCAAACGCTGCGATATGGGGGATCGGTTTGCCATAAACCTATCGAATGCGGCAGAATGGTACCCATTCCCCGATGTTGGCTTCTCGAACGCCGAGCCTATTCCTATCACCGAGATGTTAAACGAGCCGTTAAGTACGGTTGACTTGTCGCTACCCGTACCGTACTGGCTGCTATTCTTTTGGTACGATCGGCTTGCCGTAATATCTACAATCAAATCCTTTATGGGTTCGAAGTTTACCCTCGCCGTGAAGGTCTCCATATGGGTCATTACAAACGGCTGTAGGAAGTTGTTGTCGTCAACAAGCCAGCCCTTTGCCCGTGCAACATCCATCATATCGGGATCTTGCTGCCCCATAATAAAGGCTAACCCCGGAGCCAACCCTGTTGATGTATGCAGAGTTCCAAACCAGCTGGAGTTATTCTTGTATCCAGGAAGTATTGTCCCCTCGTTTTGGGTGTAGCTGGCGCTAACATTGCGAACTCCCATAAGCATACGAACGGCACCCTTTGCCAAGTAGGCTAGCGGATTTCTATACTCCACCTTTCCCGTAATGTGAACAACTGCTCCTTTTACCGTTTCAGCAACCTGAATGGTAACCTTCTTTTTGGGTAGCACCTGGGTTACGGCCTCCACCGGCTTACCCTTAGCATCGTAAACGGCTACCTTAATATCAACACCTTCCAAATCGTGCGATATGGTACGCTTACGCCCCTTAAAGAGGGTCATCTTTTCCGTTTTAATGGTTTTGCTTACAAGCACAACCTTCTTATTCGGATTATCAAACTCCTGGTTAATGGCCCGTAAAAATGGCACCTTGTTGTACAAGCTAACCATATTAAGGGTTCCCATCAAGGATGCTTGATTCATATTCTTAATAGTATTACCAATAGAGTACGAAGAGCCAGCCGGAAGCATCGGACCCGCATCCCAATCGTAGGTTCCGTCGTACGATGCCGATGCCGTTACCCAGTTAAACATCGGAATCTTGTTTATTGGAATGTTGTAGCGCACGTTAAAGGAGTGATCGTAGTGCACGTTTCGTCCTCCCATGGCTATATTCTTCCAAACGGAATCCTTCCATACCTGATAGCTGCTCCTATCGCGCTTTCGGTCTACCATACCTTCGGGTTCGTCAATGCGCGCTAGATTATTTGCAGAAAATGTAAGCTTCAGGCTCTTGGTTAAATCCCACTGCAGCGCATAAACCCTATTCCAGTAAAAATCTTTGGCGTACGATGATGGAATTTGTATGTCCGAATTGGCCGAAAGATTACGAACCTTTATCTCGTTGTAGTTTCGATTTATCTCGGAGACAAAGCTAAGCTGCGAAGGCTTGTACCCAACATTAAAATCCTTAATTAGCCTCAGGTAAGGCGACTGAATCGTCCTACCGCGAGCCTTTCCTAGCGGTTCGAAGTACCGAGGTGTCTGATTATACGCATAGCTGAAAATCCCCTTATAGTTTTTCTGCAACTGACGCTCCATCTGAGGGTTCCGCGAGTAGGTTTCGTAGTAGGCGTAGGTGAGCGAAAAGTTCGATGGCGAAATAATCGAAGGCTTTGCCGTAGGAGGCGCAACCCCCACATTCGTAAAGTTGATGCTCTTTCGTGCAGTAAAGTCCTGTGCAAGCATCAGCACCGAATCCTTCGCATGCTGATTGGGTAAGTACTTCAGCGCTGTTTTAAGCAACAGATCCTGATCGGTAGGACTATACTTGGCGTTAGCAATAGATTCGGAGTAGCCAACGTGCATAGGAATTCTTACCCCGGCCTTTTCGGAGAAGAACTTGCCTAGCTCAAAATCTCCCGCCACATCGTAGGTGTAAACATCCGATTGATTTCGGCTATTAAGCTTGCTCTCCAACGATCCAAAGCCAGGCTTCATCGTGCTTCCAGCCAACGACACCACCCCAAAGTCGGCCATCTTGGCAATCATGTGGGCATTTGCCGCCCAACCACCATCTTCGTTGAAGCTGTTAAGACGCATTTCATTCACCCACACTATCCCCGACTTAGGTTGCCCATCGTCGGTTACATTATCTTGCTTAGAAGGGTTACGAATACCTATCATAATGGTGCGCACGTTGCTTAAGCTAGGGTTACCAAGTATTCGAACAACGTTTGCTCCATCGTTCATCGCAAAAATCTTGGTGGTTGATGCGCTGGAACCCAAGGCTCTCATTGCATCGTAGCGCTTAAGCTTTATATTCTGGAATATATCCAGCGCTATATTAAAGGCATTACTACTTGGCCAAACAATCTCTCGGTCCGATTCCCTGTCGCTAGAGTATTTTCCATAAGGAGTAAGCGATAGCGGAATTTCGTACTCGTAGTAGTTGTTACGATAGTCGCTGCCCAATCGGATGAAGATATGAAGATCGCCATTCTTAAGCGGCAGACCAGGAATTGCCTCTGCATGTACATCGAGCTTAAGCCTTTTGTACTGGCGGAAATCGTAGCCGGTAGTTTTATAGGTTGCCCGAGCATCGCCCTCCTGAAGGTCGATCACCTTTAGCTGCATGGCCTGCTCGTTTTCTCGAATGACCTGCGGATTGCTCGGATCTATCACCCTGTCGATACCTGGAGGAAGAATGTAGTTAATTGGGGTTCGGCTCGAGTTCTCCTCAACGCTAACCGTAGAGATATCCATGCTTCCGTTGGTCATTTGCGAAACATTTCCGGTTTGACCCTCGAGCAAAGAGAAGTTATACCTACGCCATTCGCCCTTTACCAGCTCCAAACGGGCAAAACGAAGAATCGTGGTATCCTCAAATCCGTGTAACAGCATACGGATAAACCTAACCGACTTAAAATCCTGAATATTGCCAATAATCTTCTCGTACTCTGCAATAGGAACCTTAAACTGATACCAAGCAACCTTACTCTTTCCGATTGGCAAATCAACCTCCACTTCGCGCTTGTCGCTAACAAAATTCTTACCGACCTCTAGGCCTGTGGGCGATAGCGGAATTCGATACTGAAAGTAGGATTCGGCATCGCTAAGGGTGTTGTCGCGATTAATATCCTCTCCATCGGGAATTGAAGTAGCCGATGTGCTGTACGACTCCCCACTCTGGTTGGAGGCAGGAGAGTTTCCCTCTGGGTTGTTGAAGTTCTTATACCTATCGAGAATGGACAGCTTCTGCTCGTCGTAATCGCTCCCTCTAAAGTAGTGGTAGTTGTCGTTCGAAGGGTCGTTAAGCGCGCTCTGGTAAGCCTTTGATCCTGCACCAAACAGCATCTCCAGATTCTTAAGGTAAGCATTAAAGAAGCTTTGCTCGTCATTGGAACTTAGCCCATCAATACCAACATCCTGATATTGGCGAGACGCTGCATTATTATCGAATGCATTTACCAACGATTGGATAATGGGAACCCGCCCCCATACCGTAGTATCAACCTTGGTAACCGTTGCTGTGGTGGGAAGCCCATGCTCGAAAGACTTACGACCATCTCGAAGAATATCCTCCGATATGTTTCCAAGATTAAAGATAAGCTCTCCACCCTTTTTATTCTGATCGTAAACAAAAGGATCCATCATCCAAAACTCGATGTAATCCACATTTGCCATCTCGAAATCGCTGATCGGAATTGAGCGCATAATACCGCCCCAGCGCGTTTCGGGAGCCGCAAGCTCGCCATTGCTCAGCAATCCTTTTGATACGGCACTAGTCGATGTCTCGTAGTTGTAAGGACCCTTTTCCTTCGGATAGTAGGCAAGGTTCAGCACCGATATGGTATTTGGAATGCCTTGAATTTCGTCCTTCTCAGGGTAAAGCTCCCGTTCGCGAATCTCGCGTACCCAATGGCTCGATAGCTGAGCCTTATCGCGAGCAATGTGCGAAGGAGTATACGAAGTGTTTCGGAGAAAAAGCGGATCAATGGTATACCAAGCAAGCTTAGCCCTGTTATATCCGTAAGCTAGATTATTTGTCTGGTTTCCTTCGGGGAACAAATCGGGTTGACCTTGAGGTGTCGAGGCCAGCGTCCACGCATTCCAGCTGCGCAGATCAATTGGAATTTTAGCGCCTTCAAAATCGTCGATGTACGAGTTGCCCGTTTTACCAATTGCCTTAGCATGCCCAGGGATAAAGTGCGCAAACTCCGCCTCAAAGAGAATGCTCGATGGCGCCTGCGTCTCAATAAACGGTATCTTCTGAACCATTGAGGTAAGCCAAGGCGCCTTGCTCTGGTAGGAAAGGTTTACCCCCCATATTGTATTCGATATGGGCTCATCGGAGAAGTTGACCTTTTGCGTAAGAGGACGTTCGGATAGGTGAAGAACCGTAGCTCCAATATGAAAATCGTCCGATAATCTGTAATCGAAATGCGAACCAACCAACGTTTTGGTTTGAATGTTGAATAGCGCTTGGCTCTCCAGCGAAACCTTAATTGGAACTCCCGATTCGAGGTACGCCTGGTTGATAATGCGCACGCGACCCAACGCGTAATCCACCGTGTAGTCGATATTTTCGGCCAACTTTAAGCCTCCAGCGGTAACAACTACAGAACCCTGTGGAATATTCATGGCGTTGAGCGAGATTTCAGATCCTGCTGACGATTGGAATGTTCCGAAAAGCTTAAACCTATTCTTATCGGCAACTTGCTTCGCTTTGGTTAGCGAAGAGTCGTATAGCTCTTGGTAAACGTAACGGTCTGCAATAGAGTTATCCCCAATTTTCGCCCTCAGGTAACTCCCGAATGGCTGAAGTACCGGGAATATAATTTTACCTCCTTCCGATAAAACAGTTATGCCATTCACAAAGTCGAAAATACCATCGGGATAAGGGTCTCCCTGAGAGTTAAGCCTATCGAGGTTAAGAACGCTAAGCAAAGGCTTATTCTTTATAGTTCCTTCGGGAATGTAGTTAATGGTTGTACCGGCCTTGCTATCCTCGAAAAGAATGTCGAGATAGAAGTTCTCCTTATTAACCTGGTAGCTGCCTATGGAGTAGATGTTCTTCATCATCAGCGCCCAGTTGGGGAGCTTTGGCGTAAGGTTAGTTCCTTTTAGCAGCTTAACGACAAGCGCCTTAGGAGCCTCAACCCCATCGGTTGATAGCTCACCGACCTTGTAGGTTTTTCCATTCTGAATATACTCGTAGGCCACACCCAAAATCTCGTCGTTGTTGAGAGCGCTATTCAGCGATATGTAGCCGAGTTTCGGATTAAAGGTATACTCGTTGGTGCTCAGCTTTCGAGCATTCTCGAGCTTCTCATAGTCTTCGCCCTGACGAAGCCCAATTCCCGATAGAATAGGTGAAGTTTGATCGATCTGCCGTATGCCCGAAAGTGCACCGTTCATCATCGAGTATAGGTTGTTCGCTTCGTTTGCAGGAAATACCACGCCTGCGTTACCCGTGAAAGCGGCTTTGTTGTAGATGTTGCGCTGCGACTCTCCAAGGTCGAGGAAAGCAACAATGTTGCGCGCGTTGTCGAATTGCGCAGTCTTATTGGTTACCCATACTTCCAGCTTCGTAATGTTGATACCCGACTGAATCAGCGGAAAGGTTGATAGCGCATTGTCGTAGCTTTCCCTGAAGTAGTGGCCCATTAGGAAGTGTCGGTTAGCATCGTAGCTGTCGGCTGACAGCTCGAACTGTTGGTTTTGGGCTCCACCCTTTAGCTCAACAGACTGGCTCTGACCCCTCTGTCGGCTAAAGATCGAGGTCATTGTTAGATTCCCAAACTTAAGTTGAGTCTTAAATCCAAAGAGCGATTGGCTTCCGGTGATAAGCGTTCCGGGTAAAGGCAACGAAACATTACCGGCTTCCACCTTTTGAATGATTTCATCTTCCGTTCCCGTATACTCCACCTTTACGTTGTTCTCGAAGTCGAACGTAGCTTCGGTGTTGTAGTTGATGTCCATTTTAAGCTTATCGCCTACCATTCCGGTAACGTTCATCTGCAGCTTCGACTGAAAATCGAATATCGATGTCTTGCGGAACTGCTCCGCAATAACGGGATTGTCGGTCTTATTGGTTTTTATACCAAGAATCAGCTCTACCGAACCGCGAGGAATAACGCTAATGGTATTGCTTCCAAAAATTCTATCGAATCCTTCACCTCCAACATTTAGCGAGGGAATGAGCGAGTTGGCCAAGCCTCCGCTCCCAGAAACAGGTTCCGATCGCTTAGCAAGGAGCATCTGCTGCATTGCCGTTTGAACACGGTACCGTTGGTACTCCTCACGGCTCATTATCTTGTAAGGAATTCCTCGGGCAACACTCTGATTTTTATAGAAAATGTATCTGTCGCTCTTGAGGTCATAGAGCACATAATCGCCAGTTGCCGGATCTACATTAAGCGGCTTGGCCGTTAGCATTCCGTTTTGTTTGGCAGAATCCTGATTTTGGCTTAAATCGGCAAAGCTAATACACGGATAGTGTACTCTTGCCGAAGCCAAAGTGACACCGAATATGCATAGGCAAAAAAGTAGTAACCGCTTTATCATTATACTCTATAGCCTTTTAAGTGCCGATTTAATAATATCTTCAACCGTAAGCGCACCGTTTTCCTTAAGTATCGCATCCAGCACCTTCTCGACATTAGCCTTTGCAAACCCAAGGGTAACCAAGGCTGATAGCGCCTCTTCTCGGGCAACATTTCCCCCAACGGGTAACATCTCTCCCTCAATCAGCTCGCTGCCAACCTTACCTTTTAGGTCGACCAGCACGCGCTGAGCTGTTTTTAGGCCAATCCCCTTAACGCTCTTAATCCGATTAAGATCTTCGGTAGTAATTGCGGTTGCCACCTCGGCAGGCGTTAGCGATGATAGCATTATTCGAGCAGTATTAGGTCCAACCCCAGATACACCTATCAACAGCCTAAACAAATCGCGCTCAACCTTATCGGCAAAAGCGAAAAGCAGCTCGGCATCTTCGCGAACAACGTGATGCAGGTATAGCTTTACATCCTTTTGTTGATGTATCTTTGAGTACGTGTTAACCGATATGTGAAGGTTGTAGCCAAATCCGTAGGCTTCTACAATTGCATTAGAAGGAGTAATTTCTATAAGGTTGCCCTTTACGTATTCGAACATGCCAAATTTTTTATATCAATTTGTTGCAAAGTTTCTTTTAGATTTGCAAATATATCTATTTGGAACAATTAGGAGGTTAAAAGGAGAAGTTTATCTGAGCTAAAATTAACCCATAAAATCGAGATTATGTTCAACCTACTCCGTAGTATACCGTTGGCAATCTTAGCATTGTACACCACAATTGCATTAGGTCAAGGACGTTCACCTCTCTCTTTCTCGTTAAAAGATCGTGTAGCTGACGTAATCCCCACAAAAACACTTCCTCCAATACCTCAAAAAGCACCTACGGCTATGCAAGCCGAAAGCAAATCGCCACGCTACTTAAAGCGGCTGGAATTTGGATCGGCGCTGGCAACCAGCATCAGCATAAACAAGGAAGCTAGAGCTGATACCGTAGGGGCTACGGTCATCCACCGCATAATGGTAAGGTCGGAAGGGGCAAAATGCCTAACGCTTAAGCTCGCCATCGAAAATGGAAAGAACTTCGATAGCCAAAACATATTCGTGTACAACCCAAGCCGCACCTACGTTGCCTACACGCTCTCCAAGCTCTCCGATCAAGGCACGCTTGTTCTTCCCCTTATTCCTGGCGACTGTGCGGTTGTTGAAATCGAAAAGCCGATAGCCAATAAGGCCAGCGTTTCCATCAGCCAGGTGGTGCACGGCGATAGGCTTCCCCTTAAGGAGTACAGCTCGGCTGCCGAGCTGTCGCAAAGCTGCAACGTAGACCTAGCCTGCCCCGCCGGAAAAGATTGGCAGGTAGAGAAGAACAGCATTGTGAAAATTATTACGAATACCTCTTCGGGGGTACGCCTATGCTCGGGAGTACTCGTAAACAACACCGCCAACAACAAGCGCCCCTACCTGCTAACAGCCCATCACTGTATACTATCCAAGGAGGATGCACAGAACTCGGTATTCTACTTTGGCTACGAGAAGATGGAGTGCGGAGCCAACTCCGTTATCCAAGGAAAATCGATTTCGGGAGCCACCCTTTTGGCAAACGGGTACAACGGGAAAATCGACTTCTCGCTGCTGGAGCTTTCGGAGGCACCACCTGCCGAATTTCTGCCCTACTATGCCGGATGGGACATCCGCAAGAATCCGTTTACCCAGCCTAGCGCAACCTGCCTGCATCATCCCAATGGCGATGCCAAGAAAATAACCGTCGATTACGACACCCCTACGCAGGGCGACTACTCGGAGGTAGACCCCTTTGCCGGATTTGAGCCCAACACCCACTGGCGCATCGAGCGCTGGGAGGTTGGCGCAACCGAGGCCGGATCGTCGGGTTCGGCGCTCTTCAACAGTAACCATCGGGTGGTGGGCAACCTCTCGGGGGGTATTGCCTCGTGCGACGACCCGGTGGACGACTTCTTTTCGGCCATTAGGGCAGGATGGGATGCCAACCCCGATCCAAAGTACCAGCTCAAGCACTGGCTCGACCCAATTATGATGGGCGACTCCACCATCGCGGGCCTGAGCAGCCACGTGACCTACGTGGAGGGCATCGACCCAAAATCGGTTAGCGTTTACCCCAACCCGGTTGGCGATGGCCTTATCCACATCCGCATTCTACCCGAATCGGACGGCTTTAAGGTTCTGGACGGCACCCTAGTGGTGAGCCTCTTCGACATCAGCGGGCGTAAAATCGGCACGAACACCTACGTTAAGCCCGCCGAAACCTTCGACTACTCCCTGCCTACCAACCATGCTGGTGTTTACCTGCTCGAAATCGTGGCTAGCGGTAGGCGCGTCGTAAAGAAGGTGGTGGTGGCGGGAATGTAGCGACAGCACGCCCCAGTAATCCTTTTTGGAGTCTTAGCGACACTTCTTACCTTACCTTACCTTACCTTGCTAAGCGTTGGCTTTTATCATTACGGCCTCCAGCCTATGTTGCATCAGGCTTGTGGCCTTGGATACTCGAGCAGAGCAAGGACGTTCCGCTCAGCGGGTTAATATGCATTGGGCTACGACAGGCTGACTCCTTTACGCCTATCTCTTTTGTGGATAATGTTTTTTAAAAAGCGAAATCCCTGCCGCTACACATTTACAACAGCACTTCTGCCAACCCATTTGTACCGTTGTACAATTACAACAGCACTTCCGCCTACCCGTTTGCACCGTTGTACAATTACAATAGCACTTCCGCATATCCGTTTGTACCGTTGTACAATTACAATAGTACTTCCGCATACCCGTTTGCATCGTTGTACAATTACAATAGCACTTCCGCATACATGCTTTTACCGTTGTAAGCAAGTATCTAGAATTATTCTAAATTTGCACCATCGAGCGGCAAACAATACATTTGCGCAAGTAAACCAAAACGGGTTGTAGGTGTTTCTACACCAGTTATAGTAAAAGAGAAGAGATGAACATCGATAATCAAGTTGTAGAAAAGGTACTATCGCAGGTAATACACCCCGACAGCGGTCAGAGCATCGTTGCCCTAGGCATGGTGGAGAACATCCGAATCGAAGACCACGACATCAAGTTTACGCTAGCCTTTAAGAAAGCCCGCGATCCTTTTGCGGCCTCCATAAAACGAGCCTGCGAAACCGCCATTGAGCAAGCGTTCCCCAGCTTTACGATAAAAGGCAACATTCTTGAGCTCGTAAAGGAGACCGAGCCTAAGAAAAAGGCCGAGAAGAAGGTGCTGGATACCCTAAGCGGCATTAAGCACCGTATAGCCATAGCCTCGGGCAAAGGGGGCGTGGGCAAGTCAACCGTTACCTCGAACCTAGCCGTAACCCTAGCCAAGATGGGCTACAAGGTGGGGCTTATTGATGCCGACATCTACGGCCCTTCTATGCCCAAGATGTTTGGCCTCGAGGGGGCCATGCCCATTATGGTAGAGGTAGATGGACAGGAGCTCATCGAGCCGGTAGAAAAGTTTGGCGTAAAGGTAATCTCGGTAGGCTTCTTCGTTAAGCTCGAGGATGCGCTCGTATGGCGAGGCCCAATGGCCACCAACGCGCTCCGCCAGATCATCCAGCAGGTAAACTGGGGCGAACTCGACTTTCTGCTCTTCGACCTACCCCCCGGAACCGGCGACGTGCACATCACCCTCTCCACCGAATTCCGCCCCGACGGCGTTATCGTGGTGGGCACCCCTCAGGAGGTTGCCCTTGCCGATGTGGTTAAGGGGATCAAGATGTTCACCGGAGCAAACCTCAACATACCGATCCTCGGGATCGTGGAGAACATGGCCTGGTTTACCCCTGCCGAGCTGCCCGAAAATAAGTACTACATCTTTGGCAAGGATGGCTGCAAGAACCTCGCCCAAAAGTACGACCTTCCCCTTTTAGGACAGATTCCAATCGTACAAAGCGTTTGCGAAGGCGGCGACAGCGGTACCCCATCATCGCTCTCGAATCCGATCGTCTCCGATACCTTCGAGCAAATTGCGCATGGAGTAGTCGCCGAGCTAAGCAAGATTTCTTCGTAAAACAACTTAGACACCCAACAATATGGAAGCCAACGATAGCTTGGTAGAAAGAATTGAAAAAGCGCTGGATACCATCCGCCCATTCCTGAAAAACGATGGCGGCGATGTACAGCTTGCCGAAATTACCCCCGATATGGTAGTTAAGGTAGTGCTGCTAGGCGCTTGCGGCAGCTGCCCCTTCAGCCTAATGACCCTCAAGAATGGTATTGAGCTAGCTATAAAACGAGATGTACCAGAAGTAAAAGAGGTCATATCCATACAAGACAACGAGGTAATCATATAACCTGCGTACAGCACAACTAAATGCCCCACTTGGTACGAATTTCGTTCAACCAATTGGGGCATCTTTCGTTTTTAAGCATCTTTTTTGCTATAATTGTCACTCCAAAAAGGCTTTGCTTGTAAGCTTTAAGGTAATTACAACTAGGTAACAATTGAAAAAGGCATTACTTATCCTGCTCTCCGGACTTCTTCTGGGATGTTCAACGCAAAAGAACACCCTAGTATCGCGCACCTACCACAACGTTACCGCAAGGTATAACTACCTCTTTAACGCCAAGGAGAGCTACAACGAAAGCATCAGCAAGTACAGCAAAGAGTACCCATTCGCCTATACATCGCTGCTTCCAGTTTTCCTTTTTTCCGATAAGCAAGCTCCATCCAAAACGGCAGAGGGAATGGATAGGGCAATCCTCAAAAGCGGTATGCTCATAAAGTACCACTCCATTACGGCAAAGCCCCGAAATGCAAAGCAAAACACGCCCGCACAGCGAGCGTTCTACAACCAGCGCGAGTTCTGCAAGTACGTTGACGACGCCTACCTCTACATCGCAAAGGCAAATGCGTTCCAGCACGAATACGGCAAAGCACAACAAGCTATCGACCAAATTCTGCTCAACTATCCAAATACCGAAACTAAAGCCGATGCCCAAATCTGGCAGGGTATCATTGCCGGAGCCGAAGGTGATTTAATCCAGTATGGCAGCGCACTAGGTACGGCCAGCCAGCTCAAAGGGCTCAGCAAGAAGCAAGCTGCCCTACTAAGGGCCGCCTGGGCCGACTACCACATTAAGAAAAACGACTACTCCAAAGCCATCGAAAATCTGGAGCAAGCCGTTTTCTTCGAAACCAGCAAAGTTGACCGAAACCGTTATCGATACATCTTGGGGCAGCTATACCTGCAAACCAACAAAAAGCAGCAAGCAGCTGCAACATTCCACAAGGTAGCCCGAAGCACCTCCTCGTACGAAATGGCCTTCAACGCTCAGCTCGACGAAGCAAGGTCGTACACCACAGGTAGTACCTCCGACCTAAAGAATATTTTGCTAAAGATGGCCAAAAGCGAACGAAACGCGCCCTACCGCGATCAGATCTACTATACCATTGGTAAAATATACCAGCAAGATAAGAACGAAAAGGAAGCACGAAACTTCTACGCCAAATCGATCAGCAGTTCTGCGCCAACCAGCAGCCAACGAGGGGTTACCTACGTAGCGCTTGCCGATATGGCCTACGATAAGAAGGACTTTGTCCAAGCCCAATCGTACTACGATAGTGCAACCCTAAATCTTGACAGTGGCCATCCAATGTACAACGAGGCTCAGCTCCGATCCAATAAGCTAGGACGACTAGCCGAAAACATGCGCGAGTATCAGCGATTAGACAGCCTTTTAAAGATGTCTGAATTAAGCGAAACAGACCTCAACAAGGTTATCGATAGTAAAATTGCTTTTCTGACCGAGCAGCAAAACAAGGCTCAAGAAGAAGCAAATACCCAGCGCCAGTACCTGATGAATCAGAATAGTCTTTCGCTAAACACCAACCAATCGGGTAGCTGGTACTTCTACAACCAATCAACCCTAGCATTTGGAGCCGCCGAGTTTAAAATGCGATGGGGACAGCGCAAACTCGAGGATAACTGGCGACGAAGAAATAAAGGAACCCTAGAACAGCTAGCCGAAGAGCAAAAAGAGGAGGAAAAGATGAAGGAGGATAATCTATCCCCTCTTTCCAGAGAATTCTATCTAAAGGATATTCCGAAATCTGCAGCAGAACGACAAAAGTATGTCGACCAAAAACAAACCGCACTCATCAATGTTGCCGAGGCTTACCGCGCAGATGCCGAAGAGCCCCACCAAGCCATTGAAACCCTCAATGGGCTAATGTCCGAAAAAATATCAGATGCAAACGAGCTCAAAGCGTACTCTACATACTACCAATCGTACCTTGCAGTTAACAACTTAAGCGAGGCTCAACGCTACAAGGAGCTCATATTGAATAAACACCCTAAAAGCGGGTTGGCGCAGTCATTTAGCAATAGCCAGCATAGCACAGATAGCCAATCGCCAGTAGTTAGCGAAGCGCTGGCAAAATGTGTTGAGCTGCTTAACGCATCGAAGTATAATGAATGTCTTTCTCTTGCCAACCAACATTCAACAACTGCAGGTGCACTCGCGCCTCAATTTGCACTTGTTAGGGCAATGGCTACAGGAGGTTTGCTCGGTAAGGATGCCTACCGTAAAGAACTCTCAGCCATAATAAGCCAATATCCTAATAGCGAGGCTGCAAAAACGGCATTAGAATACCTCAACCAACTCGACAAGCAAACGCTTAAGCTGATAAATAGCACTGATTCTGCTGAAAAGTCCAACCAAACGCCAACAAAGTCAGCAAGCATTACCAGCTACAGGGTATCGGAAGCGTGCCATATTACCATTCTTGTCATTCCAAACACAGCCAACTTCAACCAGCTTAAGTTTAATCTGGTATCGCTAAACCTTGAACTATCTCCAGAACAAGAGTTGAACATCAGCAAGCAGCAGTTCGACAGTGAAAATGATATACTAGTAATAAGCCCCTTTAACAGCAAGAAAAAAGCAATGGACTACTACTATAATCTCATTCAAAAGCAGAGCATTATCACTCAAGCAGGAATAGACAAGTTTGCCACATTTGCCATCTCCTGCGAAAACTTAGAAATCTTGCTTAAGGAAAAAAACTTGGAAGGATATGCTGGCTTCTTCTTTAATAGCTACCTTAAGTAGTACAAAAATGTCCGAGAAATACTATAACATATGCAAAAAGACTACGTATAAAAATGGTAGAATTTTAATGCTATGTACGAATAAATAGACTCCAAACATCAATTTCAGATTTATACACGTCACTTTTTTAAGCTTATAATGATCATTACGGTAAACAAGCTAGCCGACCTTGATGCAGCTGCAGAGCAAGTTATAAAGGCTATTGGAGATAGAAAGATTGTTGCCATTTATGGGCAAATGGGCGCCGGTAAAACCACGCTAATTAAGCATGTTTGCAAAGCTTTAGGGGTGCATGACGTCGTAAACAGCCCCAGCTTTTCGCTGGTAAATGAATATCAAAACCCCAACGGCGAGCCCATTTACCATTTCGACTTTTACCGTATTAACAAAATTGAGGAGGCTTACGACTTTGGTTACGAGGAATACTTCTTTAGCAACAACCTGTGCCTTGTAGAATGGCCCGAGGTAATAGAAGATTTAATTCCCAATGATGCAGCAAAGCTAACCATTCAGGTATTAGCCGATGGAAGAAGAGCAATACAAATAGTTTAACTATCTGCTTTATGGTGGAGGAAAATAGCAAAATAAGGACAAGTTTCCCTTTTGCATGGGGGTTTAACCCTCAAGAAGAGATGTTGGAGGTGAGCAGGAAAACCAAAAAGCTCACCATAGGTATTCCCAAGGAAACCACTTGTGGCGAAACTCGAATGCCGCTTACTCCCGAAGCGGTTAAAATCCTCACCCAAAGAGGACATGATGTCATTATCGAAGCAGATGCTGGCTTAAACGCCAACTTCTCTAACCTCTACTATTCGGAGAATGGTGCAACCATAGTTCAAACCCCACAGGAGGTATTTACCTCAGACATCGTTATTAAGGTTTCTCCATTTAGCCTCGATGAAGTAGCCCTAATGAATGTCAACCAAACCATCATTTCCTCGCTCCACCTCAACAAGTACACCTCCGACTTTATACGGGCAATAATGCAAAAGAAGGTCACAGCAATAGCCTCCGATGCCATAAAAGATGCAGACGGATGCTATCCAATTGTCCGTTCAATGAGCTCCATTGCTGGCTCTACTGCAATTCTTGTTGCAGCCGAACTCATGAGCACTACCAACAAAGGGAAAGGAGTCCTTTTAGGAAGCATACCTGGTATTACCCCCACCGAGGTTGTTATTCTTGGCGCAAGCACAGCTGGCGAGTACGCCGCACGAGCAGCAATTGGGCTAGGAGCCGAAGTAAAAATCGTTGACCACTCCATAAAGCGGCTAACCGAAATTCAGCAGCTATTGGGACAACGCGTTTTTACCAGCAACTATCATCCACAAATCATCGAGAAAATTCTACGAACTGCCGATGTTGTAATTGCAACAATCATCCCTGAAGATTCTCAAAACAGAATTCAGATAGATGATGATCTTGTTAAAGGGATGAAGAGTGGTGCTGTCATCATCGATCTTACCGTAGACAAAGGCGGTTCTTTTGCGTCATCGGAGTACAAAACCAACAACGATCCTCCATTTATAAAGCATAACGTTATCCACTACTGCATTCCCAATATAACCTCACGCGTAGCGCGTACAGCTTCTATCGCGCTTAGCAACGTATACATGCCGCTACTCGAAAGCATCGCAGATTCTCCTAGCATTAAAGCCTATCTAAAAGAAAATATGGGTATTCGTAATGGAGTTTACGTTTTTAACGGAATGCTAACGAACAGCTATCTAGGCGAGGTATACAATATTGCATCGAGAGATATTGACCTGCTAATGGCTGCCTTTTAGCTACTGAGCTACAAAACGATAGATAATAGAACCTTTTTGTGTGGCAGATGCCTTTTCGTCCATGGTAAAGCGCGATCGCTTTGCAGCTTTTAGCGCTTCAGCAAATAGGCATTCGCTTGCGGTGGTTCGTGCTGATATTGAGGCATCAATCACAGCCCCCCTCTGATTGACCACAATATTAACAACCACATCTCCGCCCCCCTCGCAAAGATATGCAGGCACAGGTAGGTAAACTCCTTGACGACCTTCAACAGAGTACGATAGTACCGAAGCTCCCTTATATGCTTTCTCGGAACTCGAACGTGCACTTCCACTTCCAGCCCCTTGCTGAGAAGATGGCGTTTTATCGACCTCTAAAGACTTCTTGTAGAGCTGCTGGTTAGCCCTCATACGCTCTGCCAGTTGCCGAGCCTCCTCGTAAACAGGATTCGATTTACCAAACTTATCATCGACTAACTTATCGGTTAACTTGTCGAGATTATTGTTTACAGCAACATTTCTAACAGTAGTTGCCCGATTCTCTTTTCCTTGAATTGCTAACTTTGGATCAGCGTTTTTTAAAAGTTCCTGCGCCAACTTTGCAGGATCTTCTTCTAGAGTAGCAGGGGGCTCTTGAAATTCTAAATAAACCGTATTACCTTCTTCTTTTACGGGGCTAAGCTTTAAAACTAGTACGATAACCAATATCACCAAGTGAAAAACGATTGTGCCCAACAACCCTACTTGATGCTCAACTATCCACTGTTTAAAGCCTTTCGCTTTATTCTCGTTGAAAATATCCTCCATCTAACCTGTAAAAGTTTAGACAAAAGTAATCATTAGAACAAAACGCCCACTAATCTTTATGACTTGCTAACGAAAATAGGTGTATTTGCTTTAAACAGAGCGACAAAACCCTGTCCTGATAAGAGTGTTATCGGGATCTACCTGTAGAAAGCGATCTACAGCAACGTACTAGCTCAGAAAGAACTCCTTATCGTCTACTATTATACGTTTAATAGAACTGTACTTTAATATTTTAAATTCGCCTCCATTGCTCTGATCGTTTGCCAAAAAATGCCTAGAAGAGGCTGTCAGATTGTAGTTTAATGGCAAAGAATAAGAGCCTTTCTCGTCAAAAACTAAAAAACGGTAGGTTGCTTCAATTAATAGTTTTTTGAGCACATCCTCGTCAAAAATAAAAACTCGCATAGCTCCCTTAATTTATGTTTATACTCAGACCAATAAAATCAATGAACTACGACGAACTGTCGTTATTTAGCTGTTTGTTAAAAAAAGGAATATTTATACAGATTTCAAAGAAACAAGAGTGAAAGTTTTAAACTTTATCAAAATAGTTATCAACAGGTCAACATTTATTTTGATAATTATTCTTTAGCGGTTGCTATCTTTGCTGCAAAATTGAGAAATGCACAAACAATACCTTCAATCAAACGCTTTTCGGTGGACTCTAGAACTAGCCGGATCCCCCAAAAGGTTGCTCGTAAACATTGTCATCTTTATTCTAATGGGTATTGGAAGTATTTCGAGCAACAACAATACCACCTTTTTTATCCTTTCCTTTACAGGAATCGTATCTTGTATACTAAATTATTGCTTGTATAGTTTAGCACGTGTTTCTATTGATAAAGCCTCGGAAAAAGGATTGGCTCCCGTTTTAAGAGCACAACGCATAAAGCTATTTTTTTGGATTGATACCGTTCTCATACTTACCTTATCGGCACTTATAGTAACAAACGTTCTTACTTCTTCAGTATTTAAAGCTGTAGCCTGCCCGCTGCTACCAACTATTCAGCTACTAGGCATACGAGGATTACTTATATTCTACTTAACTTAAGTAAAGAGGCTATCTCGAAGATAATTTAGAAGAAAGAGATACACAAATTGTGTAAAATTCATTTTTTTTTTGTTTGTTTATATTGACTATTAGGACGTAGAAAACTGGCAAACTAATTAAAGTTTTCGAGAGGACTTTTTTTAATAATTTTGTAAATAAAATTTCCTGTGAATATAAGCCACTACATCCAAGAACTTCTCTTCACCAAACAAAAGGTGGTGTTGCCCTACATTGGCTCCTTTGAAATGGTGAGCAAGCCTGCGCACATAGATGGGGCAACGGGAACAATTACACCTCCATCTAAAACCATAAAGTTTAGCCATAACGAAGGGACCGATTATTCGACACTTGTAAACCACGTTGCAAAAAGAAACGGCATTTCTCCTGCAAAAGCCCTCAAGCAGATCTGCATTTTTGCTGAAGAGTTGAACAACCGTATGCATAATGGAGAAGAAGCAGAAATAGAAGGAGTTGGAATACTTAGAATAATTGGGAGTGGTACAGTCATTTTTCTGCCATTCTCAAGCTACAGCAATTTAGGGGAGTCTTTTGGACTACCAACTATAAGCATCGCAAAAAAGGGTAAAATAGAGCAAGTAGAGGATTCTGATGCCATAGAAGAGCAAGCCTTAGAAAATCAACCAGAACAAGAAAAGATCTCTGAAACGTTGGAAAGGCTTGAAAGCAAAAAAGAAGTTTTAGAAGAAGAACCCTTTGAACTTATTGATGATTTTGTAGAGGAATCCTCTACAGATCAAACAATTTCTCAACCAGCGACAGCCACAGAACAGAAGCAAGAAACCAAGGAAGCAGAAGAGGTAAAAGTTGAAAAACAGGAACCTGCGACTCCAGAAGTAAAAGAACAACCAATTCTGGAAGAGAAGAAAGAAGAGCCAATTGCAGCAGCAATCCCAATAAAGGAGGAACAACTAGCAGAAAAGACACACCCCGAAGACATAAAAGCGGAACAACACCCCCTTTTTCTTAAGAAAGAAAGCCTACAAGAAAAAGTAAATTTATCGAGTATAGAGAATAACGAAACAAAAAAGGAAGTTCCTTTACGTAGAAACAGTGCCGGTTGGATATGGCCAACTCTTGTTATTGTCTGCATACTAGCAATAGGACTTGTAGCCCTGTACCACTATAATCCAAAATTATTTGGATTTATACTACCAGACAGCAATAACGAAATGGTTATTGAGCCAACAGTTCCTTCTGATGTTGATTCTTCGTACTACAAAACACTCACTAGTGCGGCTGCCGATACGTCTTCGGCCATTGACGATAGTACTAGAATTGATAGTGCAAGAGCAAACTTGCAAAAGATAGATAGCACATTGAAAAAGCCATCTGCAACTAAAACTACAGCAAAAGCACCTAATCTTTCGGCAAAAAAGCCAATGACGAAAGAAGAGATGGAAAACCTAATCAACGAAAAGTTGAAATTAGGTAGTGCCGCGGCTAAAACTAACGATACCCAACAAAGGGTTATAGCCAACAAGCAAATACCAGAAGCCAAGACTCAGGTTAAACCAACAACAGGAGCCTACCATGTAATTGCAGCAAGCGTTGCAAACATGGAAGAGGCTAAAAAGGTTTCTGAATCACTAAAATCAAAAGGTTACGCTCCCCTTATTATGGAGAACGGGAAAGGACGAATTCGAATAAGTATTGGAAGCTATCCTACATCTAGGCAAGCCGTAAATGCAGCCAATGCTGCAAAAAGAAAGGTTGGCATAAATGCATGGATACTTAATCCTTAACAATCCCAAACAATAAGATATAAAGTAGCCCCATTGAGCAATTGGAATGGGGCTACTTTCTTTTATTAAAACTACAAAGTACCATCTTCGTTACTCAGAAAGAGGTTGGGTACCGAAAGGTAGCGTTCGCCAGTATCGTAGTTAAATGTTAGTATTCTTGCTCCCTTGGGGATTTCATAAAGCTTTTGGTTTATTGCAGAAAGAGATGCTCCACTAGAAATGCCTACAAATAGCCCTTCTTGCGATGCTGCCCTACGTACAAAGTCGAAGGCATCATTACCATCAACCTTAATAACGCCATCTAGCAAAGAGGTATCCAAATTCTTTGGAATGAAGCCAGCACCTATTCCCTGCAGAGGATGAGGGGATGGCTGTCCTCCACTTATCACTGGAGAATTAACGGGCTCAACAGCGAGCACCTTCAGGGCTGGCCACTTCTTCTTCAGCACCCTAGCTACACCCGTAATGTGCCCTCCTGTTCCTACTCCTGTAATTATGTAATCGATACCCTCAGGAAAATCAGCAATAATTTCAAGAGCAGTAGCCTCCTCGTGTGCACGAATATTCGCAGGATTATCAAACTGCATTGGAATCCATACCTTGGAATTTTGAGCAGCCATCTCGTTAGCTCGCTCTATAGCTCCCTTCATGCCCTTTTCGCGAGGAGTAAGAACAAATTCGGCACCGTAAGCGCTCATTATCGCCCGACGCTCAACCGACATCGATTCGGGCATAACCAGCACCACCTTATACCCAAGTGCAGCGCCAACCAACGCTAATCCTATGCCGGTATTCCCCGATGTTGGCTCAACAATTATAGAATCCTTGGTGAGAATTCCTTCCGCTTCGGCATCTCGAATCATTGACAGCGCAACGCGATCCTTAATGCTACCACCTGGGTTCTGTTTTTCCAACTTAATCCAAATTTCATAGTCATTGCCAAAAAGTCGGTTAATTCGTATGTGAGGCGTGTTGCCAATCACATCAACAATAGAGTTTGCTCTCATTTGCAGATATTTTTACAGTAAACAATTTTTGATTCCATGTTATTGAAGATCTTAGTTCGCGGAGGTACACTCTCGGTAAGCCAAACGTTACCTCCAACAATGCTCTCGCGCCCCACAACCGTATCGCCACCAAGAATGGTAGCCCCTGCATAAATAGTAACATCATCTTCAATTGTTGGATGACGCTTAACCTCGGCATCAGCCTTATGAACAGAAAGAGCACCAAGGGTTACCCCTTGATAAATCTTCACGTTATTCCCAATAATGGTGGTTTCTCCAATCACAATTCCAGTTCCATGATCAATAAAGAAACCTTGGCCTATATGTGCCCCTGGATTAATGTCGATTCCAGTTTTGCTATGAGCCAGCTCCGAAAATATTCGAGGAATAAGAGGAACGCCTGCAACGTAAAGCAAATGGGCAATCCGGTAGGTGGCAATGGCAAAAAAGCCTGGGTACACCATGGCTACCTCCTCGGCCGATGAGGCTGCAGGATCATTTTCTGCAATAAACCGCGCATCTTCCATAAGCAGCTCGCGCACTTTTCCTAAGTGCCCAAAAAACTGATCAACCGTGTAGGTTATGCTGGAATGATTCTCGTCGAGCAGCAGTAGAATCTTCTTTAGCTCCACCTTAAGCTCCTCTTCCGAATAAACTTTCTCCGGATAGCACAACGTTTCGCAAAGCACATGAGGATGCACAAACGATATTAGTCCACTATGATAGTTTTTTGCACGTACCACCACTTCTAGCTGGCGGATTTTTTGGTCTAATTCTGCTTGATTACCTTCTTTCATCTTAGTAATAAAAAAAGCCCCCTACCACTAAGGTAGAGGGCCTACATATCTTACAATATAGCATATAATCTACCCGTGCTGGTGCAAAACGCAACAACAGCAACAGGTAAACATATATGACATTCCTTTGTTCATCCTTTTACATTACAATAGCTTGACGCACGTAAAGCACTGTTAACGCTATTTTTTCAAACTGCTCTTTTGTGATATTCTCGCCAACAACAGGTTCGTACGCCTTCTTTATTGGTAGGAGCATTCTTAACGTTTCCTCCACATTTTTGCTCTCCTTGTTCTGCTCCAGCAACTCCAACACCTTATCGAGTGTTTGCTTTTGGTTTGCCACAACTCTCAGAAAAACCTCGTTTTTAGGTGTCGACTTGGCAATCTCTATAGTAGTGTAGAGGCCTTCTACCCAGCTTCCCGTCATAACAAGAATCGAAAGATAGTCTTTTCCGTTATTCTGCAAAAACGCATAGGTATCCAAGTACGAGTCGGAGATAATCCGAGTCAATGAGTCTTTATTGTCAACATTTTGCTCAACTCGCTCTGCAAAAGAGGCATTAAACTCGGTCGAAATCTGAAGCTCGTCGATTAGCTTTTTGCAAACCTTCAAATAGTTTAAGGTTTCCTGCTTCATCCCGTAGGTGCTGGAATAGCTCATATTGGCACCGTAAACGCCTAGATTTAGAGCCTTATCCTTATCGGTAATGTACTTATCTACCTTTTCCACTGGATTGCATAGCGAAAAGATGTAGGTAGCCTTTGCATCGTTAAGCGCCTTTGTAATCTTATCGGGAGTTGGAATGGGGTACTTCATAACCTCGCGAACCACCTGTTCCTTGTTTAGCGTCAGGTCGTTGTTTTCCTTTTTTGATTGGCTACACGATACGGCTAAAACAGCAACAACCAGAATAGCGACCTTAAAAAAATACCTAATCATAATCTCAACCAACAAAGTTTCCGTAATGTTAGCAATAAAGTTGTTAAAACCTATTTCGATAAGCTTTTTGAAGCTGTTATATGGAGGGTATTTTGCTCAATTTTGATAATGAGTAACCCTAAGGTCGATTTCGTTAGCAGAGCACCGGCCTATCAAGTTGCTTGGAAATCTCGGTTCGAACCATATTAAGCGCCGTTATGCGCCGCGTCATCTCTTCGAAGTTTTCCTCTGTGATATTCTTCAGCTCCTCCATCAGGTTTTTAATGGCCAGCGCAATAACCTTAGCCTTGTAGCTGGTTATCGCTTTGGGTACTGCTTCAGAAAGAAACTCAATTCCCTCACTCTCCGATTGCCCGAACTTCTTCCAGATGTTGCTCAGCACGTACTCTTCCGATTGGAGGTTAATTACCAGCTCGCTTATCTTTAGGTTCTCGTGATGGATAAAGTGCGTAATGTTGGGTTCTTGGTTGTTGGCTATAAGCTCGGCAAAGTCGTCGAATATTTGGCGGTACTCCAGGTTTAGGAACTCGAGCTCGTCGTTGGCAATTTCGGAGATGATGTACTGTCCAACGTTTATCTCGTGCTCATAGCCATCGTCGTCGGTATAGGTAAAGAGCTTTACGTTGGCATACTTTAGGAGGAAGTAGATGATCTCCTTCTCCTGCTCTTCGCAAAAGACGTTGTTAACGAACGACGGAATGGCTGGGGTATGCAGCTCGGGTTTGGACTGCTGCAGAATGGTGGTGTTCTGCGTAACGGCAGCCCCAATCTTCTTGCTGCGCAGCGACGACATCTCCTGGATGAGCGTCTCCTCGGCCACCTCGAACATCTTGGAGCACTCGCGGATGTACACCGAGCGGATGATGGTATCGGGGATAACCGAGATGGAGTGCATCACATCGGTAATTAGCCCGGCGCGCTTTATGGGGTCGTTATCGGCATCCTTTAAAAGGAGCTTGGTCTTGAAGCTGATGAAGTCGGCCTCGTTGTCGGCAATGTACTGCTTAAGCTCGGTTACGGAGTGCGACTTGGCAAACGAATCGGGGTCTTCGCCATCGGGCAGCAGCACCACCTTTACGTTGAGCCCCTCCTCCAGAATCATATCGATACCGCGTAGCGAAGCCTTGATGCCGGCCGCATCGCCGTCGTAGAGCACGGTGACGTTGGTGGTGAAGCGCTTGATGAGCCTAATCTGCTCGGTGGTGAGCGAGGTACCCGACGAGGCCACCACGTTCTCTATGCCCGCCTGGTGCATCGAGAGCACATCGGTGTACCCCTCCACAAGGTAGCAGCGGTTCTCCTGGGTGATGCTCTTCTTGGCAAAGAAGATGCCGTACAGGGTAAAGCTCTTGTGGTAGATCTCCGACTCGGGCGAGTTCAGGTACTTGGCCACCTTCTTATCGGTCTTCAGCGTACGGCCTCCGAAGCCAATTACACGTCCGCTGATGGAGTGGATGGGAAACATCACGCGCCCATGGAAGCGGTCGAACAGCGCCTCGTTATGCTCTACCGAGAGCCCCGTCTTTATCAGAAAATCCTTCTTGTACCCCTGCTTGCCCGCATACTGCGAGAAGGCGCTGCGGGTGTCGAGGCAGTAGCCCAGCTGGAACTTCTTGATGATGTCGTCGCGGAAGCCGCGCTCGCGGAAGTAGCTCATGCCGATCGTCTTTCCATCGACATGGTTGAAGAGCGTATCGGTGAAGTACTTTTGGGCAAAGGCCGAGAGCACCATCATGCTCTCGCGGTCGTTGTTCTGCTGCACCTCCTGCTGCGAGAGCTCGCGCTCCTTGATCTCGATGCCGTACTTCTTGGCTAGGAAGCGCAGCGCATCCACATACTCGAGCTTCTCGTGCTCCATGACAAACGTCACGGCGTTGCCCGCCTTGCCGCAGCCAAAGCACTTGAAGATGCCCTTGGCGCCCGATACGGTAAACGACGGCGTCTTCTCGTTATGGAACGGGCAACAGCCAAGGTAGTTCACCCCCCGCTTCTTCAGGGATACGAACTCGCCTACAACCTCAACGATGTTGGCCGCATCAATAATTCTATCAACCGTTGTTTTATCTATCATTGCCCTGAGCTATCTTTATAAGGTGGATTGGGACTGGCAAAGATACCTGTAATCCCCCATAAAAATAGTAAAAGTATGGCAACAAAACGGAAAAAGCTGGTGGTGCTCACCGGGGCCGGCATCAGCGCAGAGAGCGGACTACGAACATTTAGGGATATGAACGGGCTTTGGGAGGAGTACAACGTGGAGGATGTGGCCAGCCCCGAGGGATGGCGCCGCGACCCCGACCTGGTGCTCCGCTTCTACAACGAGCGCCGTAGGCAGCTAAAGGGGGCACTGCCAAACCAGGGGCACATCGGGCTGGCCGAACTCGAAGAGCACTTTGATACGGTAATCATCACCCAAAACGTGGATAACCTGCACGAGCGGGCGGGCAGCACCCAGGTTATCCACCTGCACGGCAAGCTCACCGAGGTGCGCAGCACAGCCAACCCCAACCTAATCTATACGGTTGATGGCGATGTAAACCTGGGCGATCGGTGCGAGCTCGGATCGCAGCTGCGCCCCAACATCGTGTGGTTTGGCGAGGCGGTTCCGGCCATGGACATCGCCATCGACATCGCCTCGGAGGCCGACATCTTTGCCGTGGTGGGCACCTCGCTCAACGTGTACCCGGCGGCCAGCCTCTACCGCTACGCCCCTCGCGAGGCCCCTATCTTCCTAATCGACCCCAACGACGACGTCACCGTTTCGGCCATGAGCAACCGGGTGGAGTACATCCACGAGAAGGCCTCCACCGGCGTGGCTAGGATGAAGGAGATGCTGGTGGAGCGGTACCTGTAGGATGAAAACGTTAGATGCAGCACCAGCCAACGAAGCAGCTCTCCTACCAAGAAGAGGAGCTGTCCCTCAAAAATTGGATCCGTCCCACTTGGAGGAGGATCTGTCCCGTAAAAAACTGACCCGTCCCAGTTGGAAACAGAGCTGTCCCAGTTGGAAACAGACTCGTCCCACAAAAAAATGACTTGTCCCAGTTGGAAGAGAATCCGTCCCGTAAAAAAATGACTCGTCCCAAGAAGATAACCCCTCATTTTGGCGACGAACAATAATGCTCGTCAATGGGGAGGCATATAAAAGGGGCAGCGCTGCTGCCCCCTACTTTCCTTCAATATCCTTTCGGTACTGGCAGATATCCTCAATGGAAACCACCGTCATCCCATGCTTCTCGGAGAATGCGGCGATCTCGGGCAAGCGCGCCATGGTACCGTCCTCGTTGGTGAGCTCGCAGAGCACGGCGGTATCGCCCAAACCGGCCAGCTTGGCGAGGTCGATCGACCCCTCGGTGTGGCCGCGGCGCTCGAACACGCCACCGGGCTTTGCCACCAGCGGGAACACGTGCCCTGGGTGCGCTAGGTCGGATGGCTTAGCATCGTCGGCAATGGCGGTACGGATGGTGGTAATGCGGTCGGCCGCCGAAACGCCCGTGGTTACCCCCTTCTTAGCCTCTATGGTGATGGTAAACGCGGTTTGGTTCTTGCTGCTGTTGTCGGTAACCATGGGGCGCAGCTCCAGCGCCTTGGCCCGCTCGGGCGTGATGCAGAGGCACACAATGCCGCTGCACTCGCGGATCATCAGCGCCATATCGGCCACGCTCATGTTCTGCGCAGCGTAGATGATGTCGCCCTCGTTCTCGCGGTCGTCATCGTCAACCAGTAGTATCCCCTTACCCTGCTGCAGCAGGGCGATGGCCTTCTCGACCCTTTCCTTGTAGTCTGCGCCAAAATCGGCTAGTCCATTCATATCATTCTCTTTTGTAGATCATAAAAAAGCCCCGAACGAGGCAATCTCATTCGGGGCATATATGTAAAGTACGTACGTCTTACTCACGTAGCAGCAGCTTCTTCTTCCATCCAGACTGTAACTGTCGGTTTTGGAGTTTCACCAAATCAGTCCTCTATAGAGGAGTCGCGGACTGTAACCGCCGGTAGGGATTTACGCCCTGCCCCGAAGAAATCTGGTGCAAATGTATAAATAGTTTGGGCACCTCCTACTAAAAAAACAACAAAACACCTCAGCACAACCTAAACCTGAATTGGAGAACCTACAAGTTTAGCAGCCTCCTGATATCATCACCCGAAACTCCCGTTTTTTCGGATACCTCCTCTACTGTAAGCCCTTGCCCGTATAGGCGCTGCAAAAAGGTGGGCATTGCCTCGCCAATCTCTATCAGATGGCTATCGGGATCGAAAAAACGGATGGTGCGCTGCCCCCACTCCTCTTCGTGCACCTCGTGCAGGAAGGCAACACCGGCCTCGCTCAACGTCCGGTAAACCTCCTTCAGGTTCTCCGTTTCGAAGTAGAGCTCGAAGCGGTTGCTAGAACGGTTAAGGGTATTCTCAACTCCCAACTTTTGGGGTATCGGATGATCCTCCTTAACCTGCCAAAGCGCAACGCCACCCTTTAGGGCTACGTTTGTTCCAAAATCGTACTCAACCTGTAAGCCAAGTAGGTTAATGTAGAAATCCTTCGCCTTATGGATATCCCGTACAAAAAGGGCCGTACTGCAGCTTCCTAGATTCATAAACGTATGGGTTAATATTTCCGACAAGATCAATAAAAAAGACCTGAGTTTTTCTCAGGTCTAAAGTATCGTAGTAAACAGCGCCTACCTCTTATCGTTCAGGATGTAGCTTTCGATCGCAAGACCAATGCGTACAACCCGCTTGCGAAGCCCCTTAACCATGATTGGGTTATCGCGATGATCTACCTCAATGGTATCCTCGTACTGATCGATAAACCTCTTAAGCCTATTGGTTGGCCTAAAGAATAGCGATGTTTCGGTTTCGTAGGTTTGCTCGTAGCCGTACTGGGCCATGATATCAACAATGGCGCTTTTCTCCTGCTCAAACGACTTATTTAGGTAAATCTTGCGCTTGCCGAAGCCGATAAAAGGGTAGGTTACCCCAAAAGCACATCCAATAATCAACATACGGTAAAGGCCAATCTGCTCTATGAATACCTTTAACGATATGTTTCGCCCACCTCCAAAAAGGTAGAATAAAATCATAATTAAGCTCATTACCACGCAAAAGTACACAGCAAACTTGAGGGCCCTGATGGCATATCTTTCCATATAGAATCAATTTTGACGGTAAATATAAATTTTTTGTTAAATACTTGCACGATAAGCTTTAAATTTATGGACAACTTCATCCTTTAACCAATAGCCTATGAGCTGGTTTTCGAACTTTATTGCGCTCTTCTACCCGAACACCTGTCGGATGTGCGGCACTCCGCTGCTAAAAGGCGAAACAACCCTTTGTACAAAATGCATTGCGAGCCTGCCCTATACCCGCTACTGGGAGTACGAAGACAACCCGGTTGCCCAAAAGTTTTGGGGGCAAATTAATGCCACCGCCGGGTGCTCGCTTCTCCATTTCCGCAAAGGAGCCAAGGTTCGCAAGCTCATCCATAAGCTGAAGTATAAAGGAAATACGGAAATAGGCTATAAGCTGGGATATATTCTTGGACTCCACCTCAAGACCAGCCCAACCTATGCCGATATCGACTACGTTGTGCCCGTACCGCTTCATCCCAAGAAGCAGCAAAAACGAGGCTACAACCAAAGCGACTACATTGCCAACGGCGTTGCCGATGCAATAGGCGCAAAATGGACAACAACAATAGTACGACGCAATACGCACACCTCCACCCAAACCCAAAAGAATAGGATAGAGCGCTACCAAAACGTGCGCTCCATTTTTGAGGTTGCCCATCCCGATACAATTAGAGGTAAGCATATCCTTGTGGTAGACGATGTGATTACCACTGGAGCCACCATCGAATCGTGCGCAGCCGAGCTGCTCAATGCAGCACCATGCAGGGTAAGCATTGCCTCTATTGGAACGGTGTAGCCTCGACTCCGCTCGGCTACCGATCTTCGTTTTTTCACGGCTACCGAACGTTGGATTTGCTCAGTAACAAAACGTCGTCTCCACTCGGAAACCAAGTTTTGCCTTCAATCGGCAACCAAACATTAATAGAACCCAGGAGCCGAACGAAGCCAAGGCTCGCCTATCTTTGCTTTCCGTTAATCATCACATACCATGAAAAGCGATCTTTCTAAGCTACCCAACATCGGTAAAGACACCGAGACAAAGCTCATAAGAGTTGGCATTACCTCTGCTGCCGAACTTAAGGAGGTTGGAGTAGAGCAGGCCTTTCTTCGCCTACAGGCCATCGACCCGGGTGCTTGCCTTAGCCTTCTGTACGGGTTGGCAGGAGCCATAGAGAACGTTAAGTGGAACCAGCACCCGCCACAACGGAAGCACGAACTTCAAACATTCTACCAGCAGGCCAAAGCGCTGCTCGATGAAGGCTCTTTAGCCCACGAGTAGCTTGGGCATTGTATAAAATAGCTATGAAGTACTTCTTAAACACCCCACATTCCCATATTGAGGGTATATTTGCCATTCAAAATTAAGGGAATATGGGAATGAGATTGAGGCTTTTAGCTGCGCTAGCAGGAGCCATGCTGCTTTTAGGCTGTAGCAGCACCCGAAACATGCGAGTTCTTACGGCTCGCCCTGCCAACATAACCATAGATAGATCGATTAAGCGGATTGCCATTGTAAATAGAGCAATTCCGCTGCAAAAATCGGTGGTGGAAGGAGTTCTAACCGGTGAGCTTCCGGGTACAGATGCCAAGCTATCGCGCGAATGCATCAGCGGGATTAACCAAGAGCTAAGCAGCAGCAACCGCTTTGAGGTTTCCCTTTACAACCACGAGCTGCTAAGCGGAAGCCTATCCAGCACCGAGTTTGGCCCATGCCTTAGCTGGAACACCATTGGGGACATCTGCAAAAAAACGGGTGCCGATGCCGTTCTTTCGCTCGAATACTTCGATGCGGCATACACCCTCGAAAACCTAAGCAAAGCGAGTAAGACCTTAGACAAGGTTCTTGTAAACAATACGGGCGAGGCCATATTCAGCGCAGGAGGAACTGCAAGCGCCCGCGCTGGATTTAGGATCTACAACAACACCAACCGCACCATCAGCTACGAAAACTCCTACAAGCATAGCAAAGTATGGAGGCAAAGCGCCCGAACCTACCTCGAAGCAGCATCGAAGCTCCTCAAAAGGAACGAGGCAATTGTATACGTTAGCCGCGACCTAGGGGCCAACTTTTCTAGGCAGCTTATCCCGATGAGCTACTGGGAGCAACGGTTAATGTTCAAGGGGAAGAACCCAGAGTCGGTAAAGGCAGAACGATTGGCGCTCACCAACAACTGGGAGGCCGCCGCCGATGCTTGGCTAAGAGCCTTTAACGGTGCAACGAAGCCTAAGGAACGAGCGGCTATTGCCTACAACCTAGCGCTGGCCAACGAGGTACTAGGCAGCTACGATAATGCCAAGAAGTGGATTGTAACCTCGTACACCGAAGGCGGTGACAAAAGGGCGCTTCAGTACTCTAGAATTATAGATGGCCTTATAGCCGACCACCAGCGCCTGCAACAGTAGGGCTTATAACGGCAGCATAGTACACAAAATAAAAGGGAGGTAGCCTTGCGCTGGCCTCCCTTTTTGTGCTAACACATACAACATCTAAACAGGCAACCCTGCCGTTCGCATAGCGAAAACGGCTTTCTATCATGCCGCAATAAAGGTTTAAAGAGCGTTAAGCTTTTCTCTTCACATTTTGTTCCATCTTTGGTAGGAACATAAAGATGAACAGCATGAAGCTAAGAATACTTACCCTGATGCTTATAGCCCTTTTTCTTGCAAGCTGCTCGAAAAAGGACGACAACGTAACGCCTACACCTCCTGGCTCTGGAACAGAGGTTGGCTTTATGCAGCGCTCGTGGGATGGGCAAAAGCGCGGTGACGTGTTTTACGAGATTTTTGTACGCTCGTTTGCCGATGGAAACGGCGATGGAATTGGCGATTTTAAGGGAATAACCGATAAGCTCGACTACCTCCACTCACTAGGCGTATCGGGCATCTGGCTAACGCCAATGAACCCTTCGCCATCGTACCACGGCTACGATGTTACCGACTATAAGCTAACCAACCCGCAGTTTGGAACAATGGCCGATTTTGAGGCTTTACTATCTAAAGCCAAATCGCTAAACATAAAGGTGATTATCGACTTTGTCATCAACCACACCTCTAGCCAGCACCCCTGGTTCCAGAGCGCCAAGAGCTCGGCTACAAGCCCCTACCGTAGCTGGTATCTTTTTGCCCCTACCGGCTCCATTCAGGAGTGGATTAGCTCGGGAAAGGTACCAACGGTAACCACCTACAACTCGAGAGAGTGGTATAATAATGGCGATGGCTACAGCTACTATAACGCATTTTGGGATCAAATGCCCGACCTCAACCTAGCTAATCCCGATGTGGTAAATGCAATAAACGATGCGGCCAAGTTCTGGCTCGATAAGGGCGTTGCAGGTTTTCGACTTGATGCCGTAAAGCATGCCTGGCAAGACCCTAATGCAACCGAAGGCTACGCATTCTGGAGGAACTTCTACAACGCAATGAAGGCCTATAAGCCCGATGTGTACATGGTTGGCGAAGTGCTCGACGATGCCCCTGTTGTGGCTCCCTACTTCACCTCCATCCCAGCCCTATTCAACTTTAAGGCATACTGGAAGCTAACCGAGTTCCTCAACAATGCCACCTACGCCAAGTGGTATCCCAAAGATTTTCAGGATGTGCTCAACATCTACAACAGCAGCTCCTCGAGCTATACCAACGCGACAAAGCTGTCGAACCACGACGAGGACAGAACCCTCAGCACGCTAGGCTCCATACCCGGTAGAGCAAAGGTTGCAGCAGCGGTGCTGCTTACCATGCCCGGTCAGCCCTACCTTTACTATGGCGAAGAAATCGGGATGAAGGGAATAAAGGCCACCGGCGACGAGAATGTTCGCGAACCCTTCCTTTGGACCACCGGGACCGACAGCTACCGCACAACCTGGCGTACGCCCAGCTACTCCAACAACTCTACGGTAACGCCGCTTGCGCAGCAAAAGGACGATGCAGCATCGATATTTGCCGTGTACAAAAAGTTCCTAGAGCTGCGCAACACCTACCCCGCGCTTGCTTCTGGTTCGCTAGCGTACGGCGACATCAACAGCCAACCCGACAACGAGCTGGTTTACTATACCCGCCAAAAGGATTCGGAGAAGCTAATGGTGATGCACAACTTTGGATCGTCAACCAAAACGGTAAGCCTTGCCCCAATCGTGAAAGCGCTAAACCTTTCGGGTGTTAAGCAGCCCGTTGCCGAACAGGGTGGGGCAAAGGTAACCCTCAGCGGCAGCACCTACACGGTTACGCTACCCGGATACTCGTCGATTGTGGTTGAGATGAACTAACGAAAAGAAAAAAGCTGACGGATATATCAATCCTTTAGGGCTTGCTGAGGAAACTCGGTAAGCCTTTTTCTATTTTGGGCTCGCTGACGGGTGTCAGAAGCTTCAAATCTTACTTTTGAGCTCTCTGTAAAGTTACAGAAGGCTCAAATCCTACTTTTGGGCTCTCTGTAAGATTACAGAAGGCTCAAATCCTACTTTTGGGCTCTCTGTAAGATTACAGAAGGCTCAAATCCTACTTTTGGGCTCTCTGTAAAGTTACAGAAGGCTCAAATCCTACTTTTGGGCTCTCTGTAAGATTACAGAAGGCTCAAATCCTACTTTTGGGCTCTCTGTAAGATTACAGAAGGTTCAAATCCTACCTAGCTTTACCCACCCCAACCATCGCTATTTCGATGTTGGTATAGGTAACCATAAAGCCCTTCTCCGATTTTTCGAGCATGGGAAGGAGTAGATCGGCAAAGAGGTTAATCTTATCCGATTGGTCGATAATTTCGACTACGATGGGTAGCTTCTCGGTAACCTCCCACATGCTGGCAGAGATAATGTGGCTGCTTGCCCCAAACCCCATCACCCCCTTAAGCACGGTAGCGCCCTGTAGCCCATTTTGCTTTGCAAAGAAGACGATGGCCTCGTAAAGGGGCTTGTGGTCAATCTTGTCGGTACTGCTAATGTAGATGCGCATTAGCACGGCTGGAACTTGCTTCATCCTAGAAAAGTTTTGTGGCCAAATTGCCAAGGTAAACTGCAGCTAACCCCAAAAATACGCTCAGCGAGGTGTAAAGCGCAAAGTAGAAAAAGGCGCCATCCCGCAAAAAGGTAAGATTTTCGTTGGCGAATGTAGAGAAGGTGGTAAAGCCTCCGCAGAAGCCCACGGTAAGAAACAGGCGCAGCTCGTCGGACATAAAGCCACCTCGATCCGAAAGCCCGTAGAATAGGCCAATAAGGAAGCATCCAACAATGTTCACCCAAAAAGTTCCATAAGGAAATGGTGAAAGCACGCTCTGCTGCACGTAACGGGCAACCAGAAAGCGAGCCACGCTTCCCAAAAAACCACCCGCACCAATAATCAGAAGAATTCGAAGCATTACACTCGCTTTTTAAACGTAAAAAGGGTGGCTACCCACCCTTTCTGTTACTTATAGCACGCTTACTCTATCGACGTTTTAGAGATTATCCGTCCCATAACCTTAGCGTACGCCCAAGGCAGGTATACGCCTACGGTAACAATGGTAAGCAGCAGCTGCCCCCAGATAAACAGGAAGTCACCACCCTTATCCATGTCGTAGTCTAACGCAACACGCTCACCAGCTTCGTTGACACAAGCAACATGAGCCATGACGTACTTGTAAATGTTAAGGTAAAATAGAGGGAAGTATATTCCAAGCGTTAAAACCGTAAACAGGAGATGAAGAAAGATAAAGCCCATCATGTTGAAGAGCTTAACATCGAGCGATATTCTGTAGCCATTGTAGCTGCCGCTTACCATCCACTTAAGCAGTAAGGTGTAAAGTGGGGCTAGGGCAATCAGCTGGTAAATGTTGGCAAGCATACCTTCTTCGGCGCTACCGATACCAAAAAGAGCAACCGAGATCATCGAAAGCGCTATTATTGGAAGCACCAGCAAAAGGGTTAGAATTCCGAAAAGGGTTAGCCCATCGCCATCAAACCTATAGCTAGTTCCCTTGTAGCTCGATCCTTCGATAAAAAAAGTGTATAAGCGCTGTATAAACCAGGGAAGGTATATCCCAAGAGTAACGATAGACAGCAGAAGGCCAACCACTAGTATTCCTAGAAACTGAGAAATGGTATACGATGTTACCAACCTTTCGCCTTGATACTCGATGCCATCGGTCGTATACTTAATAACATAGTAGTAGTAGATGTAGACTACGCCTACAAGCAGCAAAAATGAGAGCAGCAGCATCAGCGATGTTCCAAACGACATATCGCCGCTTAGGATAGCCTTCGAGCGTAAAACGTATATTACAACAAGAACAATTCCTAAAAGATAGGTCGAAATCCAGTAAGGGAAAAGCTGCTTACCGTTTAAATGAAAAGAAAGGTAGGTCTTCATATGGTTTTTGAGTTATGGATCTAAAAATCATCTAAAATCTCCGCCTAAATTAAGCGAAACCAACAAATAAGCAAAATATCGAGCTTTTTTGCTAGCGATTGGTCTTGACCTCTCTTGCTTTTATCTCCATGGGGAGTATGCAGCTGTACACAAATGTGTTTATCGGAGTTGGTACGCCCAGCTGTTTGCCCAGCCGCACCACGGTTCCGTTTTGGTACTCAATCTCCGATGGCTTCCCATCCAGCACGTCTCGGGTAAGCGACGAGGTGGTGTCGTAATCAAAAGTATCAACCATCGCCATTGTCTTTTCTACAATTTCGGGCTTTAGCGCAACGCCCTTTGCCCTAGCCACACTGTATATCTCGGTAAAAAGCGCATGTAGCATCTGTCGGGTTTCCGGAAGTTCCCTTACAGCTCCATAGGACGAACGGCATACGGCCAAAAGTCCGCTACTGCAAATAAATAAGAACTTTTTCCAAGCCTCAGCCTCAATATCCGTTGGTACTATAGCCGTAACGCCGGCGTTGTCAAAAGCAGCCTTTATCCGAAGAATTCTATCGGTTTGCTCGTTGCTATTCTCTCCAAAAATAACGGTTGGGTTGACCCCAAAATGGTTTATAACACCGTTCGACTCTACCTTGCTGAAAATTCGGCAGAGCCCCCGTACAACAGGCCGTTCTCCCAAAACATCTTTGAGCTCATCGGTAGCCATTACCCCATTCTGAAGAGGTATAACCACCGTCGTACTGCCAACCATTGGGCGTAGCTGAGCGGCCATATCGCGAACCTGCCAAGCCTTTAGGCAAACCAAAACCACATCAACAATACCTACTTCCGAAGTACTGCTGGTTGCCTTAGCTGGCTTTACGGTAAAATCTCCATTAACACTTTTAACCGTTAGCCCATTGGCAAGAATCGCTTTCAGATGCTCACCTCTAGCAACAAACGTCACATCGTATCCTGCTGCGGCAAGCTTACCTCCAAAATAGCCACCAACACCTCCGGCTCCGACAATGGCAAATTTCATTCGAATAATTTTTAAGGCGTTTGGATAAAACATCCGTATGTCCGTTTTTCACTAGTGCTTACGCAAAAGAAACGTGGGTGTTCCATAAACGTTCTGACTGCAATCAGATAAGCATACTAAGCAAACTCTTCCCAACTTTTTGCAAGTCCGCCTATGCCTGTTTCGCGATAGGCAACCTGAATGTCGTTTCCGGTCTCTGCCATTGTTTTTACCACTTGATCAAACGGTATCTTATGGCCACCATCTGAGAATAGCGCATAGGAGGCACATTCATACGCCTTACCAGCAGCAATAGCATTACGCTCTATACAAGGAATTTGAACATACCCCATAACAGGATCGCAGGTGAGCCCTAGGTTGTGTTCAAACCCCATCTCAGCAGCATACTCTATTTGAGTTGTTGTACCTCCAAGAATTTGAGCCATTGCAGCAGCAGCCATCGCACAGGCCGTACCAACTTCACCCTGACAGCCTACCTCGGCACCCGATATTGAGGCATTATGCTTTACGATATTTCCTATAAGACCAGCAGTTGCCAATCCCCTTAGTATTTTTTGTTCTGTAAGATTTTCGTCTCTATTTAGGTAGAATAGAACCCCAGGAAGTACACCTGCAGCACCACAGGTTGGCCCGGTAACAACTTTTGCTCCAGCCGCATTTTCTTCCGATACCGCTAGCGCAAATGCAAATAACAAGCCCATGCTCTTCATTGTTCCCGTTGACTTTGTAGCTCGTATAAACTGAGAGGACGCTTTTCGTTGTAGCTTAATAGGGCCCGGTAACACACCTTCGTTATCTATCCCTCTACGAACGGTATCCTTCATCACCTCCCATATCTCCGATAGGTAGCTCCAAATTTCAGGACCTTCGTGGTCTTCTACATACTCCCAAAAGGTTTTACCCTCTGCCCGGCACCATTCCATAATCTCCGAAAGTAGGTGGTGAGGGTAAATTTCCTTATCATTGAGCAAGCCTTTGTCATCCATTAAATCGCCACCTCCCACACTGAATACTCGCCAAGAGTCAAGCTCCTGATCGTTTTTGTCGTAAGCTTTAATCTCCATTCCGTTAGAGTGCTCGTCTAAAAAAACATCTGGCTTCCATACAAACTGAACCTCTTTCGGCATTAGCTCTTTAAGAATAGCCTTATCGGTATGGTGACCAACACCTGTTGCCGCTAGGCTTCCATAGAGCGTCACCTTAAACTTTTTTGCATCAGGATTTTTACTGCTAAAAATGGTTGCTGCTCTTCCTGGCGCAATCGTATGGCTGCTCGATGGGCCATATCCTATCTTGTATATTTCCCGAATTGACTGCATGCTGATGGCTTTACATTATTTGTAGGGCAAAGTTAACCCAAAACTATCACGAATACTAAGGCTGTTCATTCTTTACAGGTTGAGTAACGGTAGCTCCTTCGGAAGGAGCCACGGAAGCCGAAACCTCATTTGTTTTTTCTCCCGACACAGGAGGATCGGCTACTTTCTCTTGCTTAGGCTCGTTTATTGGTATTGGCTTCAGAAAATCTGGTCGTTTTTCCGAAATGTATTGCAAATTCTCCTCTATAGCCACAATATAGATCTGCAGCTTACTGTTTAGCTCATTTATAACGTCCAATGATTTTTCAGCAACGTTTACTTTGGCAAAATCGCTCAAGTTGCCCATGTCGCGCTTCACTTCCAGCAGCTTGGTATGAAGGAACGATACGCTGGCTGGAAGCGAATCGCCATACTGCTGCTTTACATTCTTTTCTATCAGCTCAACTTTTTCGATATAGCCGTAAAGCTTATTCTCTACTACCAATGCCAAGCTATCGCGCTTACGAAGTGCAACCGTCTTATAGTACTGGTTAAGGCCATCGTAAAAATCTTTTACCGCAGCCAACGCCTGCTCACGACAGATGACGCAAACCGTATTATTAGCTTTCTCCTTAAGCTTCTCGGGAGCCGAGATATTTTGGGGTAGAGAATTTGTCTTTCTCAGCTTGGCAATATCAGTCGTAAAATTCCTATCCAGAAGAAATTTCTCGAGTTGAGCAATTTGGTTCAGAATAATTTGTCCTTCTAAGGTCTGTTCAAGGCTGGAGCGCTTAAAGATATCAGAAAAACGAAGGCTTCTAAGGCTATTCTCGCAAACGTACGGATCAACAAGCTTCATATCCTTTTCTAAGGATACCATGGTTTTAACCATACTCTTTGTTTGCTTCAAGTTCTGATCGTCTTCGAGGTATAGGCTCGCAAAACCCAAAATGGAGGTGTACTCCGACTTAAACACAGCAAGGAAAGTGCTATTCGTTCTATACTTGTACTCAACCTCATCGTAAAGCTTCAGCAGCTGACGGTAGCCCTGCATCACCTTAATTAACCCATTGGTTATGGCATCGGGATTGCCCATACGGAAGTTAAGACTATATACCTCCATCATGTTTTTCAGATTAGCAAATACGGTCAGGAAGCTGATAAAGTCTTTCTCCTGACGGTAGGTTTCAGCATTAATGAGCCCCGACTTAAAGTCATTCTCGATACGCAGCTTCCTTTTATCGATATTAGATTGGTTTACCTCATCACCTCTAATCTGCTCCATCTTGTAAAGCGACTTATAGTTTGCCACCACAATAAGAGGGTACTGCTTATAGCCTAACATCTGAACAAGGCTTTCACGGGTAATATCGGGATTCGCCGAGGTGTCAATGAATGCTTTTAACACCTCCGTGTTAAGAAGAATTGGACGGCTATTCTCCGTGTTAAGCGCGTAAATCTTTATGGAATGAAGACGGGTATCAAAATTTTTCTGCTCAAAAAGACGGATGGTTGTGCTAAAGCGATACTCCTTGCGCTTTGAGTTTGCCTCAAGAAAGTTGCCAAACTCCCTCAAAAGCGAGAAAACCGCAGCCGTTGGGGTAGGAATTTTAGATATGTTCTGCAACTGGGTAGCCACCAGTGAAACCATTTGATCGCGCTGGTTGGTTGTGATAGCACGAACCTTTATGTCTGCATCAATCTTATCGGAAGCGGAGTAGAGCGGAAGGTTATCGATAATTCGGATCTTATCGATCTTATCGCTCACAAACGTTTGATACTTGTTGTCCTTATCCCTGTTAATTTGAAAATTATAGATTGGATATGCAATATCCTTATCGCCAAAAAACTTTACATCTTTAAGCTGAGCCGTAATAAATAGGTACTCCAACTTCTCCTCGTCAATACCCCGCTTAAACCAACCTTTACTCTTAGGGTTCTCGAAGTTGATCTCGTTAATAAGCTTGCTAAACCGATCTCCGTTTAAAAGGTAGATATCTGTAGACAGGTATTGCCATTCGCTGCTAAAAGGATACTTCACCGAATCGGCGAAGCACAACTTAGTAATAATGTCGCGCTGGGCATAGCCGCTCGATGCGGCAAAGATAAGTAGTGCTGCAACTAGTAACTTCTTCATTACGATTAAACTATTAGGCCTAAACCCAAGCGGTTTTGGCGGTCATCGACAAAGCAGGAAGGCAGCCTGCGGCCTATTCCTGCGCTTTTTTCCCTCTTCCAAACTTAGGGCAACGCTCAAAAGGCTTACTAGGATCGAACCACATACGGTAGGTAATATGCCGTTTGCGAACAGTACATCCAATTTGAGTCATCAGCCTCATCATTACCGGATTGAAATCGCCAACCCAGTTAAACTCAAGATCGTTGTATTTAAACCCTTTTGATGTGGCAACACGAGCAAATTCCCGAATCATACCAGCATCCACCCCTTTCCCTTGGAACTCGGGAACCACACCAAAAATGATGCCAACCGCACGACGCGCTAGTTTCCGAACCTTAAGGTAGTACATGAACTTCAGCTTCCCCCACCAATCAAAACGACCATTCAGCTGCCGTGCAGCTTGGTTTAAATCGGGGATCATTAGGAAGAAACCGATAGGCTCTCCCTCGTGAAAGGCAAAGTAAAGCAACTTTTCGTCTAGGATTGGCTTCATTGCCTTTATCAGCAGCTTGGTATTGGCAAGAGTCATATCCCCAGCACCAACAAACTTTCCCCAAGCTTTATTGAATACTATGTTGAAATCTTGCGCAAGCTTATCTAGGTTGCTCAAATCAGCATTCTTAAACTTATACGAAGAATTTGCCTCTAAGCGCATTCCTCGCTCAAGCAGGGCGTCAGCTATACCCTCGGTGCTAATAGGACGAGTATAGGTATACTGATTGAAGTAGTTCTGAAATCCATACCCTTCAAAAAGATCGTTGTAGTAAGGAGGATTGTAGTTCATGCAGTAGGTTGGTTCTATAAAACCATCCTTTAGGCATCCCCACCAGCGATCGCGGTCGCCAAAGTTAACTGGTCCATCCATACCCTCCATCCCTTTAGCCTGCAGCCAATGCTTGGCGGCATCTAAAAGCATATTGGCTGCCTCTTGGCTATTGATGCACTCAAAAAAGCCAACTCCCCCAACAGGTGGTTCACCTTTCTTGAATGTTACCGGATCAACGAACGCAGCAACACGCCCTACAACCTCACCCTTGTCGTTCTCAAGAATCCAACGTATAACTTCACCCTTTCTAAATCGCTTATTCCTTTTCGGATCGAAAACCTCCTCAATGTCGCTATCAAGTGGTTGAACCCAAACCTTATCGTCCTTATAAATAGAAAGAGGCATACGCAAAAATGCCCGTTCAAGCATCTTTCCACTCACCTCTTTGAGCGTGTACTGATTCATATTCGTAATTCTATTGCTGTAAAAATAGAAATTATTGCGTGGAGTACAACCTCAAGAAGCAAGGTACGGCTAGCAGAAAAAATGGGAAGAATGAAAAATAGAAAAGCCGATCGGAACTAATATCTTTCTATTGGCAGGGATAGACAAGCGCGCCAAGTCGAGTCGTTTTTAATCTTTTTCCAATCGGCTTTTATGCTACAAAAATAATCTTGATTTTCTAGAATCCTAGGTTTCAGCAAAAATTCCTAAAAGTTTTAGGATTCGATACCCAACTCGTTTCGAACCTTCTTGGGAAGCTTAAGGGCAACCTCAAGGTACGATTCATCAATCCACCTATAAATGATGCTATCGGGTATAGTACCATCAACCAGCACCGTTACCCAGTAGGTTTTGTTCATATGATAACCAGGGAGCACCGACGAATGCTCCTCCTTCATTTCTATTACTTTTTCGGACGTATTCTTTATGTTGATGCTAAAATCTCCATCAAGATTGGTAAGTAGGAACATCTTGCCAGCAACTTTAAATACCAGCGTAACCTCATCGAATGGGAGGCATTCGGTAACTCCAGACTTGGATAGGCAGTATTCGCGTAGCTCTTCTATGTTCATCAATGTAGGTAATGGTTATGCAGCAAATATACCATTTCCTTACCATCAAAAGTTGGGCTCAAAGGCATTCTCAATGAACTCCAATTCATGATGATTTTTGTAAAAAACAATGCTGACGATATCAAAGCTGGCCTCGCGACCATCATTTCGCTGCTGCATAAAAGCATCGGCAGCAATGATGATGTTGTTCTGCTTTTTTCGGACAACTGCCAACTTAGGTTCATCCAGATAGAATTGGCTACGCGCCTTTACCTCAACAAAGTGCAGCACATTATTCTTTTCGGCAATAATATCAACCTCCTTGTGACCGTAGCGCCAGTTCGTAAAAAGAACTTTAAAGCCATTAGTGCGAAGATACAGGATTGCAAGTTCCTCGCCCTTTGCCCCTAACTCATTCATACTTCTACGTTAACTATAGTTTTCAATGCTATTTGCGATGTAAGATAATAACTTTACGTAATACTTTCATAAAGTACTATCCATCAATATCTGTACTGCCTAAAAAGGGCTATAGTCGTTAATATTTTGTTAATGGTCGAGAAATTTTAGGAAAGCAAAGAATCAATAATTAGAATTTTTCTAAATTGCTGCCGAAAGAAAAAAGAGTTCCAACTACAAAATGTAACAATATGAAGAAAATTGCTATTCTAGCTATGTCTCTTTTAATTGCTGGTGCAGTATTTGCTCAAACACCTCAAGCACCTGTTAAGAAAGAAGCTGTTAAGACAGAAAAGAAGTGCTGCGACAAGAAGAACGATAAGAAAGAGTGCACTGGCGATCATAAAGATTGTAAGAAAGCTTGCAACGAAAAGAAAGGCGAGAAGAAAGCTTGCTGCGCTGAGAAAAAGGCTGAGAAAAAAGCTTGCTGCGCTGAAAAGAAAGCTGAGAAGAAGTCATAACCTCGGCTACTACAAAATAGAAAATCCCAGATTCAGGTCTGGGATTTTTTTGTTTATCTAACAAGCTCTTCGATTGCGGAACTCACCTTATCGAAGCTAAACTGCGCCAGCTTCATTTCCATTAACTGGGCTATTTGATCGTTGGCAAGATTTCCGATGCTACCCAGATGCTGGTAGTTTAGCTGCTCTGGTCGCTTAAACTTACCCTCGGCAATATCGCCCCCTACAATCTTATAGGCATCGCGGAACGGTTTACCCTCTACTACAAGGTTATTTACGGCATCGACGCTAAAGAGCACGTCGTACTTTTCGTCGTCGAGTAAGCCTTCTTTTACCTGAACCTGCGAGAGCATGTAGGTGGTTATGTTGATGCAGTCAACAATCTTGTTGAAGGCTGGGAAGATGACGTCCTTGGTAAGCTGCAGGTCGCGGTGGTAGCCCGATGGCAGGTTGCTGGTGAGCAGCATCAGCTCGTTGGGAAGCGACTGTAGGACGTTGCACTTGCCCCTCACCAGTTCGAATACATCGGGGTTCTTCTTATGCGGCATGATGCTCGATCCTGTGGTCAGCTCGTCGGGGAAGGAGATGAAGCCGAAGTTCTGGTTCATATACAGCACCACGTCGTAGGCTAGCTTGGAGAGCGTACCGGCAACAGCAGCAATGGCAAAGGCCACGTTGCGCTCGGTTTTGCCACGGCTCATTTGGGCAAATACGGCGTTGTAGTTTAGCGTTTCGAAACCTAAGAGGTCTGTTGTCAGCTGCCTGTCCAGCGGAAATGTTGATCCGTAGCCAGCTGCCGAGCCAAGTGGATTCTTGTTTGCCGAATTGTACGCAGCCAACAGCACCTCCATATCGTCGGTGATAGCTTCGGCATAGGCGCCAAACCACATCCCAAACGACGATGGCATAGCCAGCTGAAGGTGGGTGTAACCGGGCAGCAGCTTATCCTTATGCTCGTTGCTTAGCTCCTGCAAAAGGTCGAACAGCTCCTTGTAGCTGTACACTACTCGCATTACCTCGCTGCGGAGGAACATCTTAATATCGACCAAAACCTGATCGTTGCGCGAGCGTCCGCTGTGAATCTTCTTGCCCACATCACCCAATCGACGGGTGAGCAGCAGCTCTACCTGCGAGTGGATATCCTCAACATCGGGTTCGATGGTAAAGTTCCCCTCCTCTATTTCGTTGTAGATCTCCTTCAACCCTTTTTGCACCTGTTCTAGGTCGGATGCCGAGAGCAAGCCTACCTTTTCGAGCATGTGGGTGTGCGCCAACGAGCCTAGCACGTCGTATTTTGCTAGGTAGAGGTCTAGCTCGCGGTCGTCGCCCACCGTAAAGGTGTCAATGGACTGGTCTACCTGATAGCTCTTTTGCCAAAGTTTCATAGTCTTGATTTATGATATGTGATTTGAGATATGAGATAAAAGAATCAATCCCCCACCCCCTTATCCAAGGGGGACTAGCGCTAATTAAGCATCAGGACTATTCTTTAACTTCTCTAACGTCAATCTTCTTTAACTTCTTCCGTCAAACTTCAGTATAAATTCCGCTTAACTCCCGAATAATCCCGCGATGGCGGGATGTCGCTTCGCTCCACTTCTTCTAACTCCTCTAAAGAATAACCTTCTCCAGCATCTTGATGTACAGCTCCACGCCTTCGTGGATTTCGGAGAGGTACACAAACTCGTCGGCGGTGTGCGAACGGGCGCTGTCGCCGGGACCGAGCTTGAGCGATGGCGAGTCGACCAGCGCCTGATCGGAGGTGGTTGGCGATCCGTAGGTGGTGCGCCCCAGTGCCAATCCGGCCTGTACGATGGGGTGCGAAATATCAATCTTCGACGGACGTAGGCGCATAGAGCGGCAGGTGACATCGCTCTTGATGTTCTGCTTGATGAACTCGAACACCTCCTCCAACGTGTAGGCGTCGGTAAGGCGAACATCCACCACAAACGAGCAGCGGTCGGGCACCACGTTGTGCTGCGTTCCGGCGTTTATCATGGTTACGCTCATCTTTACCTCGCCCAGATAGTCGGACACTACAGGGAAGCGGTAGGTGTTGAGCCAGCTGATATCCTCTATCGCTTTGAAGATGGCGTTGACCCCTTCGTTGCGGGCAGCGTGCCCCGACTTGCCGTGCGCCACGCAGTCGAGCACCATCAGCCCCTTTTCGGCAACGGCTAGGTGCATCTGCGTGGGCTCGCCCACAATGGCAAAGTCGATGGGGGGCAGCAGCGGTAGCACGCACTCTAGGCCGTTCTTGCCCGAGTTCTCCTCCTCGGCCGTTGCGGCAAAAGCGATGTTGTACTTCATCCCCTTTTGATGGTAGAAGTGGGTGAAGGTTGCTGCCAGCGACACCAAGCATCCACCGGCATCGTTGCTGCCCAAACCGAAGAGCTTATCGCCCTCCACCGTTGGCTCGAACGGGTTGCGGGTGTAGCCCGTGTTGGGGCGCACCGTGTCGAGGTGCGAGTTGAGCAGCACGGTGGGCTTCTTGGGATCGAAATCCTCGTTAACCGCCCAAACATTATTCAGGTAACGCTGCGTTTTTATGCCGCGCGAGGTGAGGTAGTGGTTCATCAAATCGGCTACCGTTCCCTCCTCGCCGCTGAACGACTGGGTAGAGATGAGCAGCTTCAGCAGCTCGATGGCACCGTTTGAGAGATTTTTGTAGTCCATGCTACTTTTTGTTTTTTTCAGACCTGACAGGTTTTAAAAACCTGTCAGGTCTTTTCTTGATTGCTATTAAAGGTTACATCCTACATGAGCATCGCTTAGCGTTCAATCAGTGCGACTCCCCTCCTTTTTAAGGAGGACGAAGATCCCGTTTACGGGAGGTGCCCGCAGGGCGGGGTGGTTGGATATCTTGAGATGATGTGTAGTAGGAAAACCTACTTAACCACCCCCGGCTTCGCCGACCCCTCCTTGTAAAGGAGGGAAATACGCTTTGTGCAGCCTCCAAGAAGATCTTTAAATCCAATCTATCGAGCTGGTAGAGACGCGATGCTCGCGTCTCGATGCAGGTCTTTGTCCTATTAACCCACCCCTACCTCCCGCCTAAGCGGGGGGATAAGGCAGACCTAACTAGCCTCGTTGCTTATTCTTTGACTTCTCTGACTTCAAAATTCTTCCGTTTAACTCCTGTATAACTTCCGAATCTTTCCGTTTAATCCCGCTAAGGCGGGATGTCGCTTCGCTCCACTTCCGTTTATTCTAGGTTAACTTCTGGCTATTCGGAAGGCTACAGGCTCAGCGTTGTTCCGCAGGCGAGTGGCGCACCAGAGGCGGTAAGCACATCCTCGGCTTGGGTGATAACCACCGAGCCTACGCCCTTGGCAAGCGCATCGAACGAGTTTTGCAGCTTGGGGAGCATACCTTTAGCAACAACACCCGTGCTGACAAGCTCACCGAATTCATCCTTTTTAATTAGGCTGATAACCGAGCTATCGTCGTTGATGTCCTTCAGCACGCCCTTCTTCTCGAAGCAGTACACCAGCTTGGTGTCGCCCTTCTTCGATAGCGCCACGGCGATGGCCGAGGCGATGGTGTCGGCATTGCAGTTGAGCAGGTTGCCCTTGCCATCGTGCACGATTGCCGAGAATACGGGGGTGAACCCGTCGTAGAGCAGCTGCTTGAGGTGGTCGTCGTGCACGCTATTCTCGTTCAGATCTGCTACGAAGCCAAAGTCGACTGGCTCCTTTGGGCGCTGAACGCCGCAGATGATGTTGGCATCGGCCCCCGAAAGACCGATGGCGTTACACCCGCGAGCCTGAAGCGCAGCCACCATCTTCTTGTTCACCAATCCGGCGTACACCATGGTTACGATGTCGATGGTTTCGGCATTGGTGATGCGGCGGCCATCCACCAGCTGGGGCTCTACGCCCAGCCTTAGCGATAGCTCTGTGGCAATCTTGCCTCCGCCGTGGATAAGCACCTTAGGGCCATCAATCTGGGCAAACTTGTCGAGGAAATCGGATAGCAGCGCCGGATTGTCGATCACGTTGCCGCCTATTTTTACTATTGTGATCATCTTGTTTGAAGATGTTAGATGTTAGACTTTAGATTTTAGAGCTACGCCTACGCTTAATTCAAGGTTCAAACCTGACAGGTTTTAAAAAACTATCAGGTTTAGCTGCCATGCGGCGACAGAACTTTACAATTCGTAAAAACTCTATTGCCGAGTGGCGACAGAGCTTTACACTACGTAAAAGCTCTACTGCCATGTGGCGATGAAGCTTTACACTATGTAAAAGCTCTACTGCCGAGTGGCGATAAAGCTTTACACTATGTAAATGTTCTACTGCCATGCGGCGATAAAGCTTTACACTATGTAAATGCTCTACTGCCATGCGGCGATGAAGCTTTACACTTCGTAAATGCTCTACCGCCGCTAACTGATGCTACTTCGTTGCCTCAATAGCCTTTTTGAAGGCATCGATAAACTCGTCGGCCTCCTTCTGGGTGATATTTAGCGCGGGCAGCAGGCGCACGGTGTGCGCTCCGGCGGCTCCGGTAAACACCTTGTGGTCGAACACCAGGGCATTACGCAGCGGTCCTGCCGGCTTCTCCATATCCACCCCAATCATCAGCCCTAGCGCCCTTATCTCCTTGATGCCCGAAATACCCTGCAGCTTAGACAGGATATAGTCGCCCATCTTCTGCGCGTTGGCCATCAGGTTCTCCTGCTCCATCACATCCAAAACGGCAATAGAGGCAGCGCAGGCAAGGTAGGCTCCGCCAAAGGTGGTTCCGAGCATGCCGTAGGTTGGCTTGATGTCGGGTGCGATGAGCACGCCTGCCACCGGGAACCCGTTGCCCATACCCTTTGCGGTGGTGATGATGTCGGGCTTTACGTTGAAGTGCTGGTGGGCAAAGAACCTGCCCGTACGGCCGTAGCCCGATTGCACCTCGTCGAGGATGAGCTTTGCGCCAAACTCCTTGCAATTAGCCTGAATGGTTTCAAGGAAATCGGCGGAAGGTATCTGTATTCCGCCAACTCCTTGGATTCCCTCTACAATCACAGCAGCCACCTCGGCATCCATCACATTTAGGAATGCCGTAGTATCATTAAACGGAACAAATACGATGTTCTCGGTAGCGTTTACCGGGGCCACAATCTTGGGATTGTCGGTAGCGGCAACGGCCAGCGATGTGCGCCCATGGAAGGCCCCCGTAAAGGAAATCACCTTCTTGCGTCCGGTAACAAACGAGGCGAGCTTCAGCGCATTCTCGTTGGCCTCGGCGCCCGAGTTGCACAGGAAGAGCTGGTAGTCGGTGTAGCCGCTAAGCTTCCCCAGCTTTTCGGCCAGCTCATTCTGCATAGGAATCTTCACCGAGTTGGAGTAGAAGCCAATCTGCGAAAGCTGCTCGCTAATCTTTTTCACATAGTACGGATGGCTATGGCCGATGGAGATCACGGCATGCCCACCGTAGAAGTCTAAATATTTTGTACCCTTATCGTCCCACAGGTAAGAGCCCTCGGCCTTTACCGGGTTAATATCAAAAACGGGATATACGTCGAATGGAATCATTGCTTTTTTAAGATTTTAGATATTAGATTTTAGATATTAGACCTATCTAAAGTCTAACGTCTATCATCTAAAGTCTTTTTTAAAACGCCACCGGCTTCAGCTTCAGCCCTGCAGTTTCGGGGATGCCGAACATCAGGTTCATGTTCTGAACCGCCTGTCCCGATGCCCCCTTAAGCAGGTTGTCGATGATGCTCATCACTAAAAGGTACTCGCCATGCTTCTCCACGTGCACCAGGCACTTGTTGGTGTTTACCACTTGCTTTAGGTCGATGTTTTGGGTGGATACATGCGTAAAGGGCTGACCCGCGTAGAACTTCTGGTAGAGCTCCACCGCCTCCTCCTCCGTACCGCTAAACTTGGTGTGGATGTTGGCGATGATACCACGGGCAAAGTCACCACGGTAGGGGATAAAGTTGATGGAGTGCTTGTAGTCGGGTTGCAGCTGCACCACGCTCTGGGTTATCTCCTTCAGGTGCTGATGCTCGAACGCCTTGTACACCGACAGGTTGTTCGATCGCCAGCTGAAGTGGGTTGAGGTGGTGGGCTTTTGTCCTGCCCCCGTGCTGCCAGTCACTCCGGTAATGTGGAGCTCATCGGTAAGCAAACCGTTTGCAGCAAGGGGAAGTAACCCCAGCTGCAGGCAGGTTGCAAAGCAACCCGGGTTTGCAATTTGTGTAGCAGTTTGTATAGCTTGTTTGTTAATCTCTGGTAGTCCGTACACGAAGCCAGTACCCTCGGGCGATGTTCCCTTAATCCTAAAATCTTGGCTAAGGTCAACGATCTTAACGCTCGAAGGCATCGGATTCGCCGCCAAAAACTTCTTGGCATCGCCGTGGGCAACGCACAGGAAAATGACATCGATATCGGTAGATACCTCGCTGGTAAAGCGAAGGTCGGTATCACCAAAGAGGTCGGTATGCACCTCGTACACGTAGTTTCCCGCGTTGGAGCTGCTGTTTACGTAGGCAATCTCCACATCGGGATGGTTAATCAGAAGGCGAATCAGCTCGCCCCCCGTATAACCTGCTCCGCCAATAATTCCGGCTTTAATCATAATTCAGATATTAGATTTTAGATGTTAGACTTTAGACTTTAGACTTTAGATCTTGCTGTTTGTTGCATTTATCTAATGTCTAGTGTCTAAAATCTAATATCTAACGTCTGCATTTTAGAACTCCACCCCATTAACCTTTTGGAAGATCGAGAGCTGGTTGCCGAGGATCTTGGCAAAGCCTCTCACATCATCGCCGCTCCACGACTTGTTCTCCTCGCCGTAAGCGCCAAACTTGCTCGACATCAAATCGTGCTCCGACTCGATACCGTTAAGCTGGAAGTAGTGCGGGTGAAGCGTAATGAACACCTTGCCGCTAACGTACTTTTGAGAGCTCTCGAAGAACGCCTCGATATTACGTAGGGTTGGATCGAGGTATTGGCCTTCGTGAAGAAGGGTGCCGTACCAGTCGGCGAGCTGCGTTTTGATGAACTGCTGCCACTTGGTTAGCGTATGCTTTTCTAGCAGATGGTGCGCCTTAATAATAAGGTATGGAGCAGCCGCCTCGAATCCTACGCGACCCTTAATACCGATGATGGTATCGCCAACGTGGATGTCGCGACCAATGCCGTAAGGACCTGCAATGGCGTTAAGTGCATGGATAGCCTCAACTGGGTTGGCGTAAGCTTTTCCGTCGATAGCCTTCAACTCGCCCTTCTCGAAGGTAAGCTCCACATCAAGCGGCTGGGTTGCGGTACATGGAGTTGGATAGGCTTCTTCGGGTAGCTGACCATGCGACGAAAGCGTCTCCTTTCCACCAACCGATGTTCCCCAAATACCCACGTTAAGCGAGTAGGTAACCTTCTTTGCCTCGAAATCTACGCCATGCTTCTTAAGGAAGTCAATCTCGTACTCGCGGGCAAACTTAAAGTCGCGAATAGGGGTGATGATGCGGGCATTCGGAGCGATGGTATTAAACACCAAGTCGAAACGTACCTGATCGTTTCCGGCTCCAGTGCTACCGTGAGCGATGGCATCAGCCTGCATCTCTTTTGCGTACTGAGCAATGGCAATAGCCTGGAACACGCGCTCGGCGCTAACGCTTAGCGGGTAGGTGTTATTCTTAAGCACGTTCCCCATGATAAGGTACTTGATGCACTTGTCGTAGAACTCATCGGTAATGTGGATGCACTTGTACGAGGCAATACCTAGGCTCAGCGCCTTATTCTTGATAGCCTCCAGTTCCTCGGCGGTATATCCACCGGTATCAACCATTACGGCATGTACTTCGTGACCAAGCTCCTTGCTGAGGAAGAGAGCGCAGAAGGTGGTATCCAATCCACCGCTATATGCTAAAACAACTTTTTCTTTTGACATTTTGATTCGATTTTATAATTAGACTTTAGATTTTAGACCGTTGATTTTAGATTTTGAGACTTCGCTATTATTGCATTCGTCTAACATCTATCGTCTAATGTCTAACATCTTATATCTATCAAGCAAACAACGCCGCCTTAATAAACTTGCCCCTGAGCATGATAAACTCCTTGAGCCTCATGAAGCGCTCGTATAGCCTCGACTTTTTCTTGAAATTTTCCAGTGGAGTTTCATCGCCACCCTTTTGCTTAGCAGGATCAAATATCATGGCCGTACAGAGGCAGTTCTTGCGCTCCTTGCTCATGAGGATCGGGAAGTTGACGCAGCTCTCGCAGCCCTTCCAGAAGGACTCATCGTCGGTTAGCTCCGAGTAGGTAACAGGCACATAGCCCAGCTCCGAGTTGATCTTCATCACCGCCAATCCGGTGGTAAGACCAAACAGTTTTGCGTTAGGATACTTTTCGCGCGAGAGCTCGAAAGCCTTCTCCTTAATCTTCTTTGCCAAACCCACCTTACGGAACTTTGGCGATACGATCAGACCCGAGTTGGCGACGTACTCCTTGCCCCCCCACGTTTCGATGTAGCAGAACCCGGCCCACTCCACACCCTTGTAAAGGGCGATGATGGCCTTTCCCTCCTCTATCTTTTGGGCTACGTACGATGGGGTACGCTTTGCAATACCAGTACCGCGCTGCTTAGCCGATTCGGCCATCTCGTCAACGATCTCCTGGCTGTACTTGATGTGGTCGGTAGTTGCCACCGTTACCACAAAATCATCAATATGCATGATGCCTCTAAAATTGTACTGTGATGAATTAATTGCGTTGATTTCGCTCAGGGCGACTTATTGGTTACTTGCAGAAAAGTTCAATATACGATGCCAGAAGAGGCAATTGCCAATTTAGCTAGCTGCAAATAATGATTGATTGTGAGAGTATGCCCTAGTGGGGCAAGATATGATTACCGCCGGCTTTCCCGTCGGTTAAGGCTTGTAGAGGTAAAAGCAGATGAAATAGCAAGCGAACGTTGAGCGGAGATGCCCATCGAAACGGTTGTGCTTACTACATTAAGGTTGTTGTCCATCGCTTTTACTGCCTTATTAGGTTTGGCAAATGTATATATTAATTTTTCCGATGATTATTCGTCGATTCTCTTTTCTTTTTATTTAACAGATACAGGGATATGCTAAGCTACCGTCTTTGCCCTTTATAGTATCCTATTCGCTCTTGGGAGCAGGGCCTCGACTCCGCTCGATGGCCAAATTACCCCCCTATTTAATTAGGGACATACCAATATTCCGCTACATTTGTAAAGCTAAATTAATTAACGAAACAGGTTCGACGGATTGAACTAATACCATCAACCTAAACATACCACCTATGAAACGTATTCTATTCCTAACCCTACTTTTTGGCTTCCTTTTCCAGCAAGGGATAGCCTGCACCACCGCAATCATCTCCGGTAAGTACACCAAAGATGGACGCCCAATGATGTGGAAGGTCCGCGATTCGGACTACGCCAAAAACAGCCTGATGTACTTCAACGATGGCAAGTACAGCTACGTTGGTCTAATCAACTCCGAGGATACCGAGGGTAAGCAGGTATGGGGTGGTTCCAACTCTGCAGGATTCTCCATCATGAACAGCGCCTCGTTTAACGTAAACCAAGGCGATACTACATCGAAAAAAGATCTTGAAGGATACTTCATGCATAAGGCTCTTCAAACATGCGCTACGCTGGAAGATTTCGAGGAATTGCTAAAAAGTAATCCTAAGCCAATGGGGTTGGCCGCACACTTTGGTGTTATTGATGCTAAGGGTGGTGCTGCCTTCTACGAGGTAAACAACTACACCTTCACCAAATTCGATGCTAACGATCCTGCCGTAGCGCCCAACGGCTACGTGCTGCGCACCAACTTTTCCTTTACCGGTAAAAAGGATGTTGGCTACGGGTTCGTTCGCTACCAAACCGCCCAGGAGCTGCTGTTCGATGCCGATGGCAAGGGATCGCTCGACTACCAAACGCTAATCCAGAAGCTCTCGCGCTGCTTTAGGAATCCAATTATCAACCGCAACTACCGCACCGAGTACGAGAAGATCCCAGCAGGCGACTACTTCGTTAGCTCCGACGACCTAATCACCCGCAACGGAACCACCTCGGCCATCATCGTACACGGCGTTAAGCCCAACGAATCGCCCGAGCTTACTACCATATGGACCATGGTTGGCTTCCCCAACACCTGCATCGCACTACCTACATGGGTAAAAGGGGGACAAAATCTACCTAAAATGCTGACTAGGGATAACAGCATCGGCAACTCCCCGCTCAACCAAATGGCGCTGCAGCTAATGGAGCAGTGCTACCCCATCAAGCGTTCGGGGGGCGACCGCTACCTTCAAATCTCCAAGCTCATCAACCTCGAGAAAACGGGGTACGTGCAGAAGATTGAAAAGGTTGAGCAGGATATCTTCAGAAGAACCGAGGAAAACCTTACGGCTTGGAGAACGAAAAAGGTAGATGAAAAGGAGATGGTTCTTTTCTACCAGTGGCTGGATAACCTTGTTCAGAAAACCTATACAACAGAGTTTGGAGTAACCGAAAAGTAGAATGTTGATCATGAAAAAACTAGTATACCTATTTGCAATTGCAGCTATTTTATTTGGCTGTAAAAACAATACCAGCAGCAATACAGATAGTAAAGAAAATATTATCCACGTTGGCGTATTCGACAAAAACGGCGATAGCCCCGACTGCATAACCGATGCCCTAGAGGCGCTCCGCATCGACAGCGGCATCGAGGCGCGCACCATCTCGGCGGCCGACATCATGAGCGGCGCTGCCGATGATATCGACGTTTTCCTCTTCCCCGGCGGAAGCGGTAGAAGCGAAACCGGAAGCCTTGGATTGCTCGGTCAGCAGAAAATAATCGACAAGGTAAAGAAGGAAGGGAAAGGGGTAGTTGGCATCTGCGCCGGCGCCTACATTCTTTCCGAAACGCCCGGATATCCCTCGCTTGGACTAAGCGCAGCGCAAGCCATCGACATCGAGCACGACCACCGCGGGCATGGGCTGGTGAAGTTCTCGCTCACCGAAGAGGGCAAGAAGATATTCCCCGAACTAAAGGATAGCGCCATCTACTACTCGCTCTACTACGAAGGTCCTGTGCTGACTCCTGCAAAAGGCTCCAAGTATAGCTATACCCAGTTGGCCACCATGCAAAGCGACGTTCATACCGTGGCTGGCACACCCGCCAACATGACCAACAATCGACCTTTTGTGATTATCACCAACGTGGAAAAGGGAAAGACTGCCTCCGTTGTGGGTCATCCCGAGGCAACGCAAGGCATGCGCTGGATGATCCCTCGCTTGGTGCGTGTTGTTGCCAACAGGGAGCTCGTAAGTTACAAGAGCAACGTTGTTCGCCCCCACATCCACACAAAGGAAATACTTTTTACCGATGATCTTCTTACCAAGCAGGACGAAGCCTTTGGGAAGCTCATCAAGAGTAAGGACGAGAAGCTAACGGCCATGCAGCAGATTGTGGATATGCGGGCATGGTCGGCCAAGAAGTACATCCCCCAAATGGTTCGCGACACCAGCTTCGAGGTTCGCCTCCTTGCCGCCAAGCTAATGGTAGAGCTCGAGCGCCCTGATGCCATTCCCGATCTGCAAGCAGCAATCAAGGTTGAAAAGGATATAGAGAAGAAAAAGCAGCTCCAAAGAGAGCTAATTCTCCTAAAGGAAATGGTTGGTGCAGTGATGTAGATTTAACCAACAACCGCAGTAAAAGCAGTAAAGATAGGGAATGTAAAAAGCCTACTCTTTACTGCTTTTTTATTTGGTTTGCAAAGAGATTTATTTCACTATTTTTGGCGGCGAGTAAAATTACACCACGCTTTATGTTTAAATCGATTTTGCGCACCCGCTTTAAGGGGGTGTTAAGCCTAGCAGGAATCTACATGTCCATAGCTATGGCAACCCGAACCTACCTTCTTTTCTTTTCCCGTGCCGATGTTTCGTGGAACATCTGGAATCTGATAAAGGTATACGCAATGGGCGCCTTCTACGATATCGTCTCGGTAAGCTACATGCTCATCCCGTTTGCCCTTCTGGTAACGCTGCTCACCGATAACGCCTTCTACAAGCGCTGGAGGATGACCTCAGCAATCGTATTCTACACCATACTGATTGCTGCAGCCATATTTGGTGCTTTTGCCGAGTACTTTTTCTGGGAGGAGTTCAGCACCCGCTTCAACTTTATCGCCATAGACTACCTGGTGTACACCTCGGAGGTTACCAACAACATATTCGAGTCGTACAACATACCGCTGGTAGTATCGCTTTGGACCCTTTTCACATCGGCTGTTGCCTCATTGGCCATCCGCAAGAAGCTGTTTACCCCAAGCGAGCGCATCAGCACCACCATTTGGCAACGCCTCAAGGTTGGTAGCGCCTTTATCATCTTTCCATTTATCGCCTTCTTTGCCTTCGGGCAAAATACGGAGAGGTACTTCGACAACCAGTACAACAGCGAGCTGGCTAAGGATGGCGTTTACTCGCTGGGGTCAGCCTACATCAACAACGAGCTCGACTACCACAAGTTTTACGTCAACAACGATGATAAGGCTACCCTTACCGAGCTCCGCAAGCTGTTAGCCACCGACGGTAGCCAGTACACCAGCAGCAACCCCGATGATATCACCCGAAAAATCACCAGCTCGGAAGAGGCAAAGAGCTACAACGTCATCCTGATCTGTAACGAAAGCCTTAGCGCATCGTTCCTTGGAGCGTTTGGCAATACCGAAAAGCTAACGCCCAACCTCGATAGCATCGCCAAGCAGTCAATGCTGTTCACCAACCTGTATGCCACCGGAACCCGCACGGTACGTGGAATGGAGGCTATCACCTTGTCTATTCCTCCAACACCCGGCTCAAGCATTGTACGCCGTCCGGGCAACGAGAGCCTCTTTACGCTGGGCTCTGTCTTTAGCCAAAAGGGGTACGACACCAAGTTCGTTTATGGTGGCTACGGCTACTTCGACAACATGAACTACTTCTTCGGCAATAACGGATTTAAAGTGGTAGACCGTAACTTCTTCACCAAAGAGGAAACCCGCTTTGCCAACGCTTGGGGCGTATGCGATGGCGATCTCTTCAAGAAGGCCATCCAGGAGGCCGACAGCTCGTACGCAGCGGGTAAGCCCTTCTTCCAGTACGTAATGACCACCTCCAACCACCGCCCCTACACCTATCCCGAAAACTGCGTGGATATTCCATCGGGCTCGGGACGCGAGGGAGCCGTTAAGTACACCGACTACGCCATGGGGCAGCTCATCCGCGATGCAAGGAGCAAACCTTGGTTCAAGAATACGCTCATCATCATCGTGGCCGACCACTGCAACAACAGCGCCGGCAAATCGAGCATTAACATAGAGAAGTATCACATTCCATTCATCGTTTATAACCCCAACCTAGTGAAGCCTACTAAGGTGGAAACCCAATGCAGCCAAATAGACGTTGCCCCCACCATCCTTGGCCTAATGGGATGGAGCTACGAGTCCAAGTTCTTTGGTAAGAATATCCTTACCATGAAGCCCGAAGAGCAGCGCGCGTTTGTTGGCACCTACCAAAAGCTCGGCTACATTAAGGGTAATAAGGTGGTAGTGCTGGATGTACAGCGTAGGAGCGAGTTTTTTACCTACGACAAAAACACCAACGACCTAACACCTTCTACCAAAAACAACGCCTTGCTCAACGAAGCAGTAGCTTACTACCAAGGTGCGTATTACCTTTACAAGAATGGGCTAACCAAAAAGCCTATATAAGAATATCCAATAGGAACTTACAATCGTTCGCAAAAAGGAAAAGCGTAGCCAATATTAGCTACGCTTTTCCTTTAACAATGTTTACGTATAATAAAATGCTTTATGAAAGATATTCTTCGAGCTTTTTAAAAGCATAGGTTGTTTAGAAGTAGAAAGTGCTCTACAACCAAAACCGAGAGCCAAGATGAAAAAGGGGATCTTTCTTCTGTTAATTACCTTCTTATCGCTAAGCCTTTCTGCTGAGAATCGAAAGGCTCCGCTTCTACTTTCATCCACCAACCACTTTATACTGATATCACAAATCAGCAATAGCACAGCACAAGTTATTAACGAACAATCCAAACCCACTCTAGCCAACGAAAATTCCTCGAATTGGAATCAAGTAGCCAAAAATGCCATATTACTACTAGCGCTTTTGCTTAGTGGTTCCCTGATTTTAGTACTTCTAAGAACTCGAAGAGAGGGAAAGAAAACTAAAAAAGACCTTTTAGCACAAATAGAACAGCTCAAAGGAGAGGTTGAAAGCTTAAGGAAAAGCAACAAGTCAAAAGAGCGCATGTTCTCAATTGTTGCACACGACCTACGAGGTCCCTTAGCAACCCTAAAAAACATCCTCGACCTTCGAGAATCAAGAGATCTCTCAAAGGATGAATTCGATGAAATACTTCCACTAATGAGCAAGGAAGTAAGCCGATCACTTGAGCTTACCGAAGAAATACTCTCTTGGGCAAAAAGCCAAATGAGCAACAACCACATCTGCTTGACAAAGGTTAACCTATACCAGATTCTCGAAGATCAGGTAAGCCAATTCGAGTCAGCCGCCAAATCGAAAGGCATCGCGCTAATGGTTCAAAAAGTTGATGGCGAATGTGTCGCCATTGCAGATATAAATATGCTCAAAACAATAGTACGAAACCTACTTGCCAATGCAATCAAGTTCTGCCGAAATAACGATCGCATTACCCTAAGCGCTCAAAAAAACGGTAAGGCAACCCTCATAAAAGTTTCGGATACCGGCATCGGAATGTCTCCCGAAAACCTGTCCAAGCTATTCGGCACTGCTTCGATAACTACAAAAGGAACCGCCAACGAGAAAGGATCTGGACTGGGCCTCACCCTCTGCAAAGACTTTGTCGAAAAAAATAACGGTAAAATATGGGCAGAGAGCGAACTTGGCAAAGGCAGTACCTTCTACTTTACGCTACCCCAACTGTAGCTTCGTAGCACTTTTAACTTTTCTGACATAAAAAAGCAAATCCTTTTACATATATTTATCGCTCGAATCTAGTCATATAGAGCGAGCTATCGCATGAGATTCTACCTACATTAACAAAAACGGATACTATGAAAGCTCTACTAATTATTGATATGCAGGTTGGGCTATTTACCCCATCTACTCCCCGATACGATGCCATAGGTGTAATTAGCCGGATAAATGCCCTATCTGAAAAGTTTAGAAAATCCGGATACCCCGTTGTCTTTATTCAACATGATGGAAGCAACCAAGACTACCTTTACCCTAGCACTCCCGATTGGGAAATTCTTCCATCCATAATTCAGAAGCCCAAAGACATTGTTGTTGAAAAAACAGCCAACGATGCCTTCTACAATACTACCCTGCAAAACGTTTTAGAAGCAAAAGGCATAACCGAACTCGTAATAACCGGTTTTGCTACCGATTTTTGTGTCGACACTACTATCCGATCTGCTTTGGGTAAAAACTACAAAATAACGGTCGTTGAAGATGGTCATACAACCGGCAACCGTCCACATCTTGATGCCCAAACCGTTATCATGCATCACAACTGGATTTGGAGCGAGCTATCACCCACCACTCATAAGCTACACGTCAAACCTTTTGATGAGGTAGTTGTAGAAATATAGCCTTAAGGTAATCGGGTTAACTCTAATACTATCTTTTCATGCTCAGGGTATGCTTTTATAAGCTTTGACCTATCTGCCAGCTCAAAATCAGCAAAGTCAAAACCAGGAGCCACAGTACAGCCTACTAGGGCAAAACCTTCGTCTACAACACGCGAAGCAAACCAGCACCCTTCAGGAACAACCTGTAAAGGACGCTCTCCCTTTTCGAAATCTGTTCCTAGCTTAAGGATCTCCAATGTTCCTTTAGGGTGAATTACGACTATTTCGAGGCTAACTCCTTTGTAGTGATGCCAAAGTTCATCCGACTTAATACGATGGAAAGCCGAAAAGTTTCCCGTCTCCATCAGAAAGTAAATAGCGGTGCTCACCGAACGGCTTCCACCACAAAAACGATGGTGAAGGCATTCTTCCTCAATTTTGTCTGTCGATCGGTACACTTCCCGGTAGTAACCTCCTTCGGGATGAGGTGTCAGCTGTAGCTGTCGTATAAAGTCGTCTGCGATTGCCATAATTTCATGTTTTATCGTTAACTAAAAACGACGATGTTATCCCTAACGCAAATTTAAAAAGGAGGTTACCAATCCGGCAACCTCCTCTTCCTTTATTTACTTATAAAATCTTCTTAACAGAACCTTTTGCAGCTCACGCTCAATAATCTTATGCGCCAGCTCTTCCTCTAGGCTACCTTCTACCTTTTGCCTTAAAACTCCTGCCACATTAATATCAACCTGGTACAGCAGATTCTTAAGCCGACTGGTATCGCCAACCCCAAGCGCTACAATATGGTTGTACACTTGTACATAGAGTTCTTCGTAAGCACGAGGAATATCGTTGCTAAAAGAGATGGACATACCCCACATCCCAAAATCTTTTTCGAGCTGCTTAGCAACATCTACTACAATCTCTTCGCGAAGCAGCGCATCCTCCATTTGCTCCTTCGTTATTATCCCAAAAGTACCACTCCTTTTAGGATTCTTTTCCATCTAGGTTCACGTTGAAAATGAGCGCCTCTGTCTGCAACAGCGTTTTGCGCTTATCTTTCTTAGGCGAATATACATACGCCTTGATGGTGAGCACCATGTCCCTTTCCTTCCAGTAGGTAGAGTAGCTAATAAACGGACCTCCCATGAAGTCGTTCTTCACATCCCAGAAGCCGCGCGTGCGGTACCAAGTGCGTCCCTTATAGGTAAGCTTTTCTACTTTAGGAGCAACGGTTTTACCAACTACCATAAAGCTTCCATCGCTTGGTCCTGGTACAAACTGCTTTGTGAAGCCATCGGAAATCTTGCTCAGATTTTCCTCGGTGAAATCCGATTCGCCGCTATACTTGCTGGTATAAATTAGTAAGCCTTGGCTCGAGAGGTTAGTCTCCAGCGATATCCACATAAAGTCGGGCTTGCTAGTGCGAAGCTGATATCCGCTAGGAAAGAAGATGTCAAACCCAAACTTTTCCTTAACAGCAGCAGTAATGGAGGCTTCTGCCTTCGATTTGGCCAACTCGGCATAGCGATCCTTTTCGGTTTGATCCAGAATCTCCCTTAACCGATCAGCATTTTCCTTTATGTAAATTGCAGCGGCTTCGGCAGTAGGAGCCGCAACGTTTACTACAACCTGCGACGAAGCATAAACGTCGGTTTGAATGACAAACTGAGGCTTGGTAAACTTTGGGTCTACTTTCGTAATAATAAGATTCCGAAATTTTTGAGCCGTTGATGCAAAAACATCCTTGGTTACATGGGATAGGTTAAAGTAAGGCTCTATTTGTGGAAGGTATGGATAAGGACCTGTGAGTACCTCACGGTATACATTTCCCAGCTCTCCCTTCCAGCTCTCTTCGTTAATCACAACCAATACATCACAAATAGCCCCTGCTGGACTCGGAAGCATTGTTTTTCCCTTCTTGGTTTCCTTACATCCTGTAAATAGGGCTAGGATGGTAAAGACAATCAGTATGCATTTTTGTAATCTCATAGCGGTAGGTTTAATTATTGCTTGAAATTAACGAAATAATTTTATTATATCGTTCCCATTTGCATAAATAAGTAATGCTAAAAGGATTACCATTCCTACAATCTGGGCATACTCCATAAACTTCTCGCTGGGCTTACGACGGGTAACCATCTCGTAGAGCAAGAACATAACATGTCCTCCATCCAGTGCTGGAATAGGCAGAATATTCATTATAGCAAGAATAATAGAAAGGAATGCCGTCATTTCCCAAAAGGCTCCCCAATCCCACGATCCTGGAAATATTTTACCAATGGCAATAAAACCACCTAACGACTCGTATGCCTTTGTTTCAGGTTTTACAATCAGCTTTAGCTGCTGAACGTACTTAACAGCCTTGTCTATACCATGGTCTATTCCGGCAGGAATAGACTCCCAAAAACCGTACTCAATTTTGCTAATCTTAAACTGCTCGTAAGTTGTAAACATCGTTCCTATTAAACCTTGGCTATTTGGAACAATGCTAAAGCTAACGGTATCGTTACCGCGCAAAGCCGCTACTGTAATTTTTTTGTTCTTATGAGCAGCAAAGTAGCTCTTAAACTCATCGACATACTCAAACGTGGATGTATCTGCTTTTATAAACCTATCGCCAGCCTTTACCCCAGCAGCCTTTGCGGGCATACCATCAGCAACATCGGCAACGATGTACTTTACACGAGGACCGAACATCCCTTTTGCTTTAAGGATTTCGGGAACAAACTTTGGGCTAATGGCAACATTAACCTGCTTTCCATCACGTTCAACCAGTACATTCTTCACCTCATTGAGGACGATGTCCCCCTGAAGCGTTGCTATATTTTCGAGAGGTTTTCCATCCAACGAAATAATCTTATCGCCATTGCGGAATCCTATGCGCTGAGCCAAGCTGTCGGCCTGAATACCATAGGTTACATCTTTATTGGCAACGTACTCTTCGCCCCATGTGTAAAGAACTGCGATGTAGATAACCAGCGCTAGTAGAAAGTTTACCAGAACTCCACCAATCATAACCAGCAAGCGCTGCCACGATGGCTTTGCACGAAATTCCCATGGCTGAACAGGCTCTTTCATCTGCTCCTTATCCATGCTCTCGTCAATCATACCGGCAATCTTAACGTAGCCCCCCAATGGAAGCCAACCAACACCGTACTCAGTATCCCCCTTTTTAAACTTAAACAGCGAAAACCAAGGATTGAAGAATAGGTAGAACTTCTCTACACGGATTTTGAAAAGCTTAGAAAAGAAAAAGTGGCCTGCCTCGTGGAGCAGCACTAGGATCGAAAGGCTTAATAGTAGCTGTGCTACCCTTACAAGTATTTCCATTTTTTATCGAATTAGCGATGTTGTTAGCGTCCTCACTGCGGTATCGGTTTCGCAGTAGTCGGCCAGTGTTGGTTTTTGGACAAAAGATGCCCTGCACATAACCTTCTCGATGATGTCCGACATCTCTAGGAACCCGATCTTCCCCTTTAAAAAGGCTTCGACCACCACCTCGTTAGCGGCATTTAGGATACAGGGCATATTTCCCCCTTGTCGCATGGACTCGTAGGCAAAAGCAAGATTTCGGAACTTGCCGGTATCGGGTTCTAAGAACGTTAACGTACTGTAGTCTTTAAAATTTAGGCGCTTAAAGTCTGTTTTTACCCTATCAGGAAAGGTAAAGGCATACTGAATGGGAAGCTTCATGTCGGGTAACCCCATCTGCGCCTTTATGGACGAATCTTCGAACTGTACCATCGAGTGGATGATCGACTGTGGGTGTATCACCACGTCAATCTGGTCGGGGGTCACCCCAAAGAGCCATTTGGCCTCTATCACCTCAAACCCCTTGTTCATCATCGATGCCGAATCGATGGTAATTTTCGCCCCCATGCTCCAGTTCGGATGCTTTAAGGCATCAGCACGGGTGACGGTTTTCAGCGTATCAATGTCGGTATGAAGGAATGGACCACCCGACGCGGTAAGTATAACCTTATCTATAGGGCTCAGCTCGCCAACCAAGCATTGGAAAATGGCAGAGTGCTCCGAATCGACCGGAATTATGGGCACCCTATTCTCCTGCGATAGAGCGGTTATCAGCTCGCCTGCAACAACTAGGGTTTCCTTGTTGGCAAGAGCAATTACCTTTTTCGATTTAATGGCATTGATGGTGGGCATTAAACCCGAGTAGCCAACCATAGCCGTTAGCACCACATCAATGGTCTCCATTTCTACGATCTGCTCTATAGCCTTAGATCCGGCATACACCTTAATCGGATAGCGGCTAAGCGCATCAGCCACCATCTGGTACTTTGCCTCATTACCGATAACAACTGCGTTTGGCTGGTATCTTACGGCTTGCTCTATAAGCAGCTCTATACTATTATTGGCCGTTAAAACTTCTACCTCAAATAGGTCAGGATTTGCCTCAATAACCTCAAGGGCTTGCGTACCTATCGAGCCGGTTGAGCCAAGTATTGCAATTCTCTTCTTAATCATCACCTAAAAAATAACGTAGTGCTGTGGGTTAATCGGTACTCCGTTAAACCAAAGCTCAAATAGGAGCTGAGCCGTATTTTTCTGCTCGCTTCTTGTTCCCACCACGGCTATAGCCTCACCAGCACGAACTTTCTCACCAACCTTCTTCATAACCTGCGAGTTGTACTTATAGGCTGATATCAGGTTGTTGCTATGCTGTATAACGATGCTATACCCAAACTCCATGCTCCATCCGGCGCTAACCACCGTTCCCTCTAGGGTTGCCAGCACCAGCTCGTTAGGCGCCACCGAAAGCACTACGCCCAGCTGCCCTGCTTGGCTGTTAAACGGCTTTAGCACTTTCCCCTTCACGGGTGTATAGAAGCGAATGCCCGAAATACCTTGCGTCTTCTTGGCCTTATCAAAAACGGCCAGCTTATACTTTTCGGCAGCTTCCACCTCGGCTCTGAACTTCGAATCCTCCTCCGATCGGCCCAAATCCAGGTTTTTATACTTCTTTGTCGTATCGGGTTTGCTCTCGATAACCTCGGTAGGCTTCCCCGAAAGAACCCTATTGATGTTATCAAGATGGCGCTGCCACATGGTTAGCTCACGCTCGAGCGAATCAACCTTTAGCGCATTGGCAACAATAGTCCTACGGGTATTTTTGTCGGGATAGCCGGGTATAAACTCGCGCAGCGGAGTGAACGAAATAAGAATGGTTACACCAAATATTATCAGGATTATCAGCGAGCCAAAAACAAGCAGCACATTCATTCGCGATAGACGAAGGAACCAAACCTCTTCAAGATTGGAATCGTTATAGATGCTTAAACGGTACTTATGGTGCAGCTTGGTGATCAGCTTCTTCTTTTTGCTCTCGGCCATTGTAGGGTTATGTTGAAGACCACAAATATATAAGATTTAAGCGTACTATGCGCAAAAAGCCGAAAGGCGAACATTACGTTTCCAATCGGCTACCCAGAAGCTCATTCGCAGCTTAATCCACAACGGCTACATCAACGGTCTCGCTCTCCCACAAGCCATGCTTGGTGCAAACGGCCATTGCAGTAAGGTTCATGGTCATCTTAGGAACAACATAAAAATCAACCTCTACATGGCCTGGCTGATTTCCCATTGCACCGGGCATAAAGTGCACCTGCGCAAGTAGCGTCTCCCTATTCCAAAGCTGGATAGTGCTAATGTAGTGGTCGTAGTCGTCGGGATGTACGTACTGATCGCCCAAGGTTACCTTTACCTTTAGCTTCTCGTTGCGCTTAGCTTGGCGCTCGCATATTACATAGGGCGTATGGCGGTCAAAGTAGTCCTTACGGCACTCCTTCTCTTCCGTACTGATGTCAACAGGTTTAAATACTAATGGCATAGGACAATTCTGTTTTATTCCACGAAGTTACAGCTTAGTTTCCAAATAGAACAAGAGCCATTCACAATTATAGCAAACATATTTTTTAGAAAACCCTTGCAGAATCGAAAAAAGGAATTACCTTTGCAGAGCAATTGAGAAACACGAAAGCAATACAACTTAAGATATTATATTGCGGGATGGAGCAGTTGGCAGCTCGTTGGGCTCATAACCCAAAGGTCACAGGTTCGAGTCCTGTTCCCGCTACTAGAAAGCCTTCAGAGAAATCTGAAGGCTTTTTCTTTTCCCATTCGCCCGATAAGCATAGGCCATATGCGGCATCGATATTCGACCCTTATATCCATACCTTATTCGCGACGACCCACCAACTCACAAGGCCGCATCTCCTTTGTTCCTACGAGAAACAGGCCCAACCATTCAGGTACTCGCAAAAAATATTCAGGTACTCACGAATTTCTTTCACTTACTCACGACTACGTTGTACACACTCACAACTTTATTTTACATACTCACGACTGCGTTGTACATACTCAGAACTTTATTTTACCTACTCGCGACTACACTGTTCGTACTCGCAACTTATTTTCACATGCTCACTACTACGTTGCGCACTTCTGCTATGCTTCCTCTAGAATCCATTACTACGACAAACCTATACACCTCTAGCCCCCACAAACTGGCCTCTACGCCTACAAAACCGCCATCCAAAGCTGCTGCAAGAGCACCTTTCTGCCCCAATAGCTCCCTTGCACAAGCACATTTAGCAGCCCAACTACGAACATTAGCGCTACAACGAACAACGAACCAAATAATCTTATACATTTACGCAGGCGGGTCTCTGCCAAGCACACCGATCGGCCCACGTTTTAACCCTTCGTAGCGATCCATATGAAGAAGCTCCTACTTCCTGCTCTGCTCGTTGCCATGGCCTACAGCAGCAGCGCACAAGCCTTCCTTCAAGGTCTTAAAGCATCCCCCGATAGCTTAAGGAAGCACATATACGTTTTGGCTTCCGATAGCCTAAAAGGACGTAAAACCGGCAGCATCGAACAACGAATTGCGGCAACCTACATTGCCGATAAGTTTAGGGAGGCCGGACTTAGCCCCATCAACCCAGGTAGCGCAGAGCCGTTCTTTCAATCCTTCGAACTATACTCATCCCCTTTCGACTTTAGGAATGCTTCAGTAAAGATTAAGGATTCTTCAAGAAAGATCTACTTTTTTAGCGACATAATGCCGCTATCGGGAGATGGCATTGGCAACACCTCTATAATTCCCTACTTCGGTTCTGTAGAAAATAGGGAATCGGACAGCGCTTGCTATGCCCCTGTAGTGGCAGCCAAATCGATCGACGAAGGGTTGAACAGGATAATCCAAACCTGTAATGCAAGGCAAGAAGAGGTTAAGGGCACCTTTCTCCTCGTTCTCCCAACAAATGAGGTCACAGAGCTCAATCGTAGCCGATTTGCCTTTGCTTCTCCGCTCATGCAAAAAATAAGTAGGTCAGGAGATACGCTATTCTACACGTCCACTTCAAATCCCATATTGCCCAACCAAAATAGCTACTACAGCAAGGTATTGCCCTTCCTTGCAAGGCATCCAAAGGTTGACATTCTTTTAACCGACGAAATCTTACTTAAAAAACTTTTTGCCAAAGAAGCGCTTAAGGAATACCCCCATGTAAAAGGAACTCTAGTTGGAAAGGCATTAGAGATTAGCGGCAGCCTACCAGCCGACAGGCTCACAAAGGTTCAAACCGAAAATGTTGTTGGGGTATTTGGTGGCGCTAATAAGAAGGACGAAGCCGTAGTCGTATGCGCGCATTACGACCATATTGGCACAGCAATTTCTCATACCAAATTCGCGGATAACATGGCCGATAGTATTTTTAACGGTGCAGACGATAATGCATCGGGAACAGCAGCAGTGCTAGAAATCGCTCGCCTACTACAGTTGGCCAAAAGCACCGGTCATGTACCTAACCGAAGCATAATTTTGGTGGCATTTACCGGCGAAGAGATCGGACTATACGGATCGTACTACATGATCAACAACCCCATCATCCCGCTTAAAAAAACAGCAGCGGTTGTAAACATCGACATGATCGGACGGTCTAACCAGAGCCATTTCGATTCCGATATGTATGTATATCCCATTATTCTAGGAAATTTTGATGGTAGCCCAGAGCAACACCTTAAACAAAGCGCCCAAATGGCAAAAATTGGTATATCAGATCCTATTTCTGAAAGAGAACTGGACTTATGGACGCATGGCTCCGACCATGACATGTTTGTAAAAGCAGGAATACCCTCTATCGTTATCACGACTGGCGAACATGCCGACTACCATACTCCTGCCGACGAAGCCAGCATAATTAACTACCCCCGAATGGAACGTATTACTAACTTCATCTTTTATAGCCTTTGGAAGCTCGCCAATCAGTAACCTTTTCTCGTATAGTTACAAAATCATCATCAAAAAGGGGTTTGAGCACTGGGATAAATAGGCATTTTCAGCATAACACAAATTAAGATCTTCCCATAAACACTACGCAATACGGCCTGTTCTAACTCTTATAAAAATAGAGCCATGAATAAGCTTTCCAGCCTTTACGATGAAATAAGAAACTACGAGAAAAACCTTGTAAAGCCATGTCTTATTACAAAAGACACAGACTCTTCCTTTGAGGTTTGGATATCTAAAGGGAACTCGAGCATTTTCTTTAGCAGCATTGTTCTACTTCCCGATCGGCTAACAATAAAGTTCAACCCCAACATCATCAAGGATACATTCGACTACATCCCCAACAGCAGCACAAAGTACGAATATCAGGTTACCGAAACTGATATCGAAAGGAACATTGACAGCCGTATAAAGCGCACCATCCTCGACGTGCTCCTTTTTGCCCGCAACAAAAGCTAACCCCGCATCAGAACCGCTTCAAACAAGGCATAAAAAAAGCCCCCGATCTAATGATCGGGGGCTCTATAGGTTTGGCGGCCACCTACTCTCCCGCTTGGTGTAGCAGTACCATCGGCGCTGGCGGGCTTAACGGCCCTGTTCGGAATGGGAAG